>JAPDPX010000015.1 GCA_034506255.1 candidate division KSB1 bacterium
TGTTGTTGGCTGAATTGCCATTCGGTTGCCATTTCCGGCTGGTCGCCACAAAAGCGCGCGCTGAAAAAAGTTCAAAAATATCTCTTACTGTGGCAAGCTTCAAGATGGGTTCACCGGGTGGATACGGTTGCACGCGACCATACTCATCCACTGGCACAAATGTCAGGCGATAGCCGCGCATGCGCTGCCAATAGCGGCAGGGCTCGCTTATCGAGGGATGTTCGATTGCCGTGGTAACGAGGTGATCTCCCGCCGCGCGATGCCCCTCGAGATAACCCTTGATTGCCAGATTGTTGGCCTCGCTGCCGCCGCTGGTGAAGATGATTTCCTCCGGCGCACAACCGAGCAATGCCGCAACCTGTTCGCGCGCCCGTACAATCGCACTGCGACAGTGCCGGCCATGGGCATGACTGCTGCCGGCATTGCCAAAGCCGGTTGTGAGAAAAGGCAGCATGCTTTCCAAGACTTCAGGAGCAACAGGGGTGGAGGCGTTGTAATCCAGATAGATCGCAGGCATGTTCATCAGCGAGGAGTGAAGTTTTTCTCCCGCAATATGAGGTTTGATCGTTTCTGCAGGATTCGCACCTTTTCGCAGGCCATTTGATTTCACTCGTCAGATAGACACGGCGCTTCGCGGTGCAAAGCATGCTTTTGATGTCGTCCTCCTCTCACTTTGACGGCGGGAGAGCCTCAGTGGCGGAGCATGCCAGCACGCACGAACAACGGCCAGCGCATATGCCTGGCGTCCGCCGGATTGCCCCAAACCAATGCGAGCCGCTCGCCCAACTGCGTGACTGGATCGAAGCCCCGCGCCGCGATGAACCGCTGCGTTGCCGACCAGGTGCCGAGATAGCCGAGCAAATCCTGCAAGCGCCAGGATGCCGACATCTCGAAGGCTGGCACGGCAAGCTCGGCAAAGGGGAACGGCAATTCGGCAAAACGGGCACCGACCCACTGGCGTTCCAGCGGCCAGAAGGCACCGACAACAGTGCGATTGAAATCATCGAGCAGGGCATCGATTTCCGGCGTGAGGCGGAGCAAATCATAACACCAGACGGCCAGAACACCACCGGGTTTGAGAACCCGCCGCACTTCGGCATAAAAAACGTCCAGTTGAAACCAGTGCAGCGCCTGCGCGACGGTGATCAAATCCACCGCCTGCGCGGCGATGCCGATGTGTTCCGCTTCCGCCATGACATAACAAACGCGCGCATGTGACCGCGCCTGTGCGATTTGCCGGGCGCTGGGGTCGCTGGCAATGACGCGGGCAAAATGTCGGGCGAGTGCCAGCGCGGCTTGGCCGCTGCCGGTGCCGCAATCCCAGGCACAGTCATGCTCCGGCACCAGGCCCGCGAGAAAGGCAAACAGCTCGTCGGGGTAGCGCGGGCGATATCTGGCATAATCTTCTGCTTGTTTGGAAAAATGATCCTTGAACGCCATCTCAGTTCGGTAATTGTTTTTCCTGGCGAATTTCGACGACACCTTTCAAGTTGAGCGCGGCCACGCCGGTGCGCACTGCGGTCATGAAACGGTCGCCGGGGTCGATCTTTTCCGTGCGATAATTGGGGTCGCGCTCGCGCCACAGCGGATGTCCGACGAATTCCAGATACTCATGATGGCCGATCAGATACTCGAGGGTGGGGAATTTCTGCACCAGGTAGTGCACCAGTTTGATGTTGGCCGCCACCTGCGCGTCGGTGAGATTGTCCACCCCGTCCTGGCCGCCGACATTTTCCACGCCGATCGACTCGTAATTCAAGCCAATGCAATGGCGCGCCATCCAGTTTTCCGGCATGAGGCGGTGGATGCTGCCGTCCTGCCCGACGAGAAAATGGATGGCGACGTTCGCTTCGCCGGCGTGGCGCAGTTCCGGACGCGAGGCCGGCAGCCGTTCCGGCGCGAACGTGGCAAAAGATTTTTCGAAGTCATCGATCGCAGTCCAGTGCAGCACAATCACGCGCGGTGTAATCGTGATATCCGCCGCCGTCACGCCATAGTGCATGGCGAGATAGTCGCGTGTGAGCTGCACCCGTTCGGCGGAAAACGGAATGGGTCGGTCGATGATTTTGATTGCCGGCCCGCAACCGGCGACCACGCCGAATAATGCGACAGTGAGAAACCGGCTGTACCAGTGTGCACACATCGCCTGACTCTGTTGGGTATGGCTGCGCAGTGAACTTGCCAGTGAAGATGGCAAGAAAATGGCATGCTTGCAAGGACAATTCGTGACAGACGGCGTGTGGCGCTGCCGGTTGGCATGCTCACCATGCTCGTTGAAAGTTGAAGTTTGAATTTCTGTTGGCGAAAGCCTCAGCTTTGCACGCCAGCTCAAACGGGTATGATTTCACAGGCAACGGCTATGTGCCCGAGCGCACAGGCGGTAACCAACCTGGCGGATTTAACCGTCAAGTGTGTCACAGGAGGTGAGACATTTTCGAGCAGACACCGGTCAGAGTGGAATTTCATGCCGCATACTCTGGCACGTTAAATGCAAATATGTCAGGGCAGTCGTCCAAAAACAGGATTTGCATCTGCGATTGTGGTTGGACTTACAAATTTGAATCACGCTGTCTCAAGGTGTTTCAGATTCGTATGGCAGGCAGGACGCACAAATCACCTCACACCGGGCATCAGCAAGAGCGGTCCGGTGACTCCCACAACAAAGTTTGAACCTTTGCCAGGAGGGCATCGTTCAAACCAGCAGCGCATCAGGATGATCGCGAATTTCGCTCTTGATCTTTGTTTGATTGTTCCGACCGGCCGGCGGCCCAGTCGGCGGCAGGGAAGCCGCCAGGGATTGGATCAAGTGCCCACGCATTACACAGGACAGATTCGGCGGGCAATTGCTCCACGGTGCCAGGCACGGCGCCGCGGCTGATCCGGCAGGCCGGACAATATCACGACGGCAGCGCGCACGCGTTGCCGGGCTCAGGCAGGAGCCCAGGGCCAGGGACGACCCGAAAGCGCTTCGGCGCATTCTTGGTACCACAGCTTAGCACTGCATCCGAACTGGCGCGGTGACCCACGGAAGGTAAGCCGCGCCTTTTCTATTTTGGGGTTGCCTGCGCACCCCGTGCGGGGATTGCTGTGCTCCTCACACCTCTTGCGCTGTTGCAGGATAATCCCACCGCCGCCGGCCAATCTGGTGCAAGCCTCTTCCCGGCAGGCGCAGCATCCCAATGTTTGAAATTGGCCACACAGGTTTGTAGCGATTGCAACGAATAAAATCAGCGCGGCACGGCGTTGGGCAGCTTGCAGAAAATTTGTTGGCGGCCGTTTGCCGCGTTATGCTGAACCCACACCGGTTGGCATGGAACCTTAAAAAATTCCAGATGGAACAAATCTGCCATGAAAGGAGACTGAACGGTGAGAGCGAAGATTTTTTCAACCGCGCAACCCGCCAAAGGCACGAGGGAAACCTGCCGGCCTGTGTGATTTTTGTGGTGCTGAGGCTTGCTGTTCGGCAAGCGCTGCAGAAAAACTCTTTGCGGCTTTGCATGAGAGTTTTTGCCCTGTTTGAAAAATCAGTGACATTGAACATCTTGTCTGCAGGCAGGCATGCTTTCTCCACGCCGCACGATGCTGAGGGGGATTGCGGCGGGGCGTTATTTTCATTGCAATTCGTGCTCTTTTCCTTTATTTTTCGTGTTCAAATTTGGGCCAGGCTTGCCTGACCGTTCGTCATAAATCAGCCATCCCAACGCATGGTTCACGGTTACCCACGGATTGATATGGGACTGCAACGAACGCCTTTCCGCCGTTTTTTCAAATATCTTTGCCTGCCCGCTCTTCTGGTTTCCACCACGCTGGCGCAAGACTTGATGCCGCTCGATCAAATCAAGCCGGGTATGAAAGGCAAGGGCCGCACCGTGTTCAGCGGTTATCAACCCGAAGAATTCGACTTCGAAGTGGTCGAGGTGCTGCGGGACTTCTACCCCAGGCGCAATCTGATTCTCATCCGGCTCGACAGCGAGAATGCCCGCTTCACCGGCGTTGCCGCCGGCATGAGCGGCAGCCCCATTTACATCGATGGCAAACTCGCGGGTGCCCTCTCTTATTCCATCAGCGTGTTCTTGAAGCAGCCACTTGCCGGCGTCACCCCGATTCATGAAATGCTCGAGATCATCGCACGCGAAGCGGTGCGCGAGCAGGAGCTGGCGGCTTTCACCCCCGCCAGCGACAGCCCCTTTCTGGAAATGGCGCTGGGCCTGGCTGAACCCTCGTGGGAGAGTTTCATTCCGAAAGCACTCTTGCAGCGGCGCATGCATGCCGCGGATCACATCAAACCCCTGCCGTTACCGCTTGCCTTTTCAGGTTTTCAATCCCGGCTGGTGGAGCAGGCGGCGGGCTTGCTGCAGCCCGCCGGCCTGGTGGCGGTGAGCGCCGGCACCCTCACGGAGGAAGCCGTCACCGCCGATCAACTGGTCCCTGGTGCCGCAATTAGTGCGGTCTTGCTGCGCGGCGACGCGAGTATTGACGCCATTGGCACGGTAACCTATCGTCAGGGCAACCGCGTGCTCGCCTTCGGCCATCCTTTTTTCGATGTCGGGCCGGTGGCGATACCGGTCGCGCTCGCCAAAATTCTCACCGTCGTGCCGAGTGAATTGAGCGCCTTCAAGATTGGCGCGAGTGCCGGAGTGCTCGGCACACTGCGCCAGGATCGCACCACCGGCATTTATGCTGAAGTTGGCAGCGTGGCGAATCTGGTGCCGCTGGCCGTGACCTACACCGACGAAACCGGCAGGCAAATCCGCTTTACTTTCGAGTTCAGCGATGAGCGTGCGATCAACACGCTGATGCCGCTGGTGCTGCGCTTTGTGCTGGTCAATACGCTCGAATCTGCACGGCTTGCCACCGGCGAAAACAGTCTGCAGCTTGATGGCGAGCTTCGGCTGCGCGACGGCGCCAAGATCAAACTGGCGAATTTTTATCCCGGCATGCTACCGCTTCCCGGACAGGGGTTTTTGAACGGCATTCTGCAGGCCACCGGAGAGATTGCCGCAGCCCTGGGCACGGTAATGGCCAACGATCTCGAGCCGGTGAAAATCGCGGGAGTGGCTTTGCATTTCACCTCACTACCGGGCTGGCGATATGCCACGGTTGAGCAAGTTTGGCTGGACCGCAGCCTGGTGGAGGCGGGTGACAGCATCAATGTGTTTGCCCGCGTGAAAGCCTATCGCGGTCCGGAGGTGGTCGTGCAACAGCGGCTCGTCATTCCCGCGGCGCTGGAGGGCAACATGCTCACCGTCACGGTGGGCGGCAGCCGCGAGCTGACCCGCCAGGAGCAGCAGTTCTTTCCGGGCCGTTTTTCCCCGCGCAGCTTTGCGCAGTTGGCGGCGTTGCTTAATGAACGCCGGCGCAACGATGCCATCTATTTTCAGTTGAGCACGCCCGACCGCGGGTTGATTGTGGAGGGCGATGAGCTCAGCTCGCTGCCGCCCACCGCATTTGCGATTTTGCAGGCGCAGAATTTGAAGGGCAACACTTCCTTTGCGCGGCAGCGCGTCTTGGCGGAAGTGGCACAGCCGGTGGCGTTCCCGGAGGCCTCGACCCGGCAGAAAACCGGGGCCAGGCCCTATGCCATCTCGGGCATGAAGACGATCCGGGTGAGGGTGAAGTAGCTTTGTTCTGCCTGGCGATTCCATCGGGTTTCCCCGCATAAATTCCAATCCCATGAAATGGTTCACGGTTATTTTTGCGGGAACTTCGGTTTCACGCGAGGATTTCTCCTCTTGTTTTGAAATAAATCTTTGCTGCCGCACCAGCGACATGGTGCTCTCGCAATGAGAGAGGGCCTTTTTAGTCGGCATTGTCTCACGGCGGTGGAGAGAAGGAAGAAGGCCGGTAGAGCCGAACCGCTGAGACAGCCAGGAACATCGTCCGCTCCGGCCGCGAAGGAGATCGGTTCATCATCGGTTTGTCACCGGGCAAGCAACATCGCACCCACGACCTTAGGGGTGGATTGACGCTGCATCGGGCCGCTGCTCGACAAACTGGGGACGTCGATCGGTCGACGCTGCACAAGGTTGACCGTTGCAAATAGATCCCAAGTCATCGCGATGACTGCAGAACCGGAAGCCCAGAACCGGGAGAGACGTGGCCATGCCCGAACGAATCGTCCGTCAAACAGTCGATGAAAAACGCCGCGCCCTGGCGCGCATGGTGCGCCAGTGGAGCGTGGCCGATTTTCAGCGCCAGTTGGAGCAGGCCGGCATCTATCGCGCATTTGTTGTGTATGAGAATGGGGAGTTCACGCTGTCGCATCCGCAGATTCTCGCGCCCGTGCAGGCGTTCTTTGAACTGTCCCAGGATTTCAGCAATCATGAGGCGGTTTTCATCGGCCGGGAGGACGGCATTGCCATGCTGTTCTTCGCGTTCGTGCACGACACCCGCCGCGGCCTGGCGCAGGGCGGATTGCGTTTCTGGCGTTACGACACTCTGGCCGAGGTGCTGGTTGATGGTCTGCGCCTGGCGCAGGGCATGACCCGCAAGAATGCGCTGGCCGGTTTGTGGTGGGGCGGCGGCAAGGGCATTATTCCACTGCCACCCGATCTCAGAATGCCGGATGATCTGCCGCCCGGCCCCGCGCGTCGCCGGCTGTTTGAAGCCTACGGCCGTTTCGTGGCCAGCCTGGGAGGCGTGTACTACACCGCGGAAGATGTCGGCACCAAGACCGCGGACATGGATGCCATACTCAGCCAGAATCGCTTCACCACCTGCATTTCGACCGCGCTCGGCGGCAGTGGCAATCCATCCCCGTTCACGGCGCAGGGCGTGCTGCGCGGCATGCAGGCGGCCTGGCGCTTTCTCACCGGCTCGGATGATTTGCGCGGCGTGCGCGTGGCTGTGCAGGGCGCCGGCAACGTCGGCCGGCCATTGATCGAAATGCTGGATGATTTGGGCGCGGTGGTGTGGGTCGCCGACGTCAATCAGCAGGCCGTTCAGGCATTGAAGGCCAGACGGCCACGCCTGCACGTGGTCGGACCGGAGGAAATTTTCGATCTCGAAGCGGATATTCTCGCACCCTGTGCGCGCGGCGGCGTGATCAACGCCCACACCATTCCACGGCTGAAAGTGCGGCTGGTCTGCGGTGCCGCCAACAACATTCTGCTGGAGGAACGCTACGATCCGGAGCGGCTCTGGCGCCGCGGGATCACTTTCGTGCCGGATTACGTGTGCAACCGCATGGGCATTACCAATTGCTGTGACGAATGGCACGGCTATTTGCAGGATGACATCCGCATTGCCGCCGAGCGCGTTTATCCCGACACCCTGCGCGTCCTGCGGCATGCCCGCAACCTGTTCATTCCGCCGACCCAGGCGGCCAATGAACTGGCCGATGTCGCCGCCAGCGAGTTGCATCCCATTCTGGGGCATCGCGGCCGCCGTATCATCGATCACTTGCTGGCGTCGAATTGGAGCGGCGCCGGGCGGCCGCGCACGCATGACACCACCCGGCAGATCTTCGATCCGCCACTGGATGAACCGGTGCGGCGGGTGGCATGGGACAAACAGGGGCGTTTTCGCGGGGAGCAGGGCCGTCTCGCCGCCGCGCCGATTTCGGCGGTGGCCAGCCCCAATTTGGCCTCGTTTATTTCACCACTGCTGCTCGATGTGCGGGCGCGCGCCCGCGAGATGCTCACCAACCAGCGGCCGCGTCGCGTGCTGGGCACCGATCACGGCGGCCTGGCGCTGCAGCTCGCCATTGAAAACTCGCTGCCATATGAGCGCGAGGAGGTGGGCCGGCCGGAATTCACCGCGATCTGCCGGGATTTTTTCAATCGCAATGATGCCGAGATTCGCGAACAATTGCAGCAGCTCGGCATCGGTTTCGATCCGGCCGGTTGGCTCAATCCCATGTCCGAAGCCGGCCGGCGTGCGGTGGAGCGCCTGTTTTACAGCCTGAAGGATGCGGGTTTGCTCGTGCGCGAGAAGCGTTGGGCCTACCATTGCCCGCGCTGTCAAACCGTGCTGGTGGCTTCGGATGTCAGTCGCGCCCGGCTCAAAGTCGATCATCATTACAGCATTCGCTTCCGCAGCAAAACCGGCGTGCTCGAGACCAAGACGCATTTTCCCGAGTTGGTTTTGGGCGCGGTGGCGGTGGCGGTGAAGGCCTCCGGCCCCTTCGGCCGTTTTGCCGGAGAGACGGCCTCGCATCCGGTGAGCGGCGCGGCCCTGCCGATTCTGGGAGTGGATGAGCTGGCCGCGGACGCCGTATTTCTGGTGCCCGCGCACAACCGCAACGATGAGCAAATCGCGCGCCTCGCCCGCCTGGAGGAGCGCATCGTGGTCTTTGATGAAAAGGGTGCGGTGTGCATTCCAGGTTATGAGCATCTCTCCCTGCCGGAGGCGCGGCGCAAGGTGCTGGAGCACATCGGCGCGGCTGCGACGCGGATTCCCGGACACGAGGCGATCGAGGCGCATCGCTGCCGGCGCTGTGAGGCCGTGGTCTACCAGCGCTGCTCCGAGCAGTTGTTCGTGCGCGTGGAGGCCGGCGCCGGCCATTTGCGTCGCGGCATTGAAACGGGTGCGGTGCATTTTTCCCATCCCCGCTGGCGGGAGCGCGTGCTCGCGCATCTGGACGCGCTGGAGCCCTGGTGCATTTCGCGGCAGCACTGGTGGGGCAACGAGATTCCTGAAAATCCGCAGGAAGTGTTTTCCACCTGGTTTTCACTGGCTGCCTGGTCGCTGCAGGGCGCAGGCTGGCCGGCACAACCCATGCCGCCACCCATCGAAGAAGTCTTCGTCGATCCGGATTTGTTGCTGCGCTGGGTGGTGCCGTCACAGATCGTGGCGTATGCGATCACCGGACGGCCGGTGTTCCAGCACATCCACGTGCACGGCAGCCTGCAGGTTTCCGAACGCGTGTTGCTCGCGGTCCCGGGCGCGGCCGGCGATTTGCCCGATGAGGAGCGTTTTTACTTTCGCAGAGTGCACCGGCCGATGCGCCGCAGTCTGGGGAATGTCGTGCAGCCCCGCACACTCATTCGCCGTTTCGGTGCGGATGCCCTTCGCCTGGGCTGCCTGCTCTGCCTGGAGAGCGGCTTTCAGGAGGTGGTCACGGCTTCGGAAAGCAAATTGCGTCGCGGCCGCAAGACGGTGCATTTGCTGCTGGCCAAACTGACGGGCTTGCAGCAATTGCTCGGCGACGCCAGGCCGGCGGGGGAAGCGCGGCCCGCCGACCGCTGGCTGATCGCGCAGGCGGAGACCGCGGCCGAAACGGTGCGCAAAGCCTATATCGTCCATCATTATGCCGAGGCGGCAGTGATTTTGAGCGAGATGATCGAAGCGTTGGGCCGCTATACCAATCTGGTCGCCGCGCGCAAGCAGGCGGGTCGGGATCCCGGTGCGGCGGCGGCAACCGTGGCTGCGGTGATTGCCTGCATGGCCACATCTTTCAGTCCGATCTGTCCGTTCCTGTTCGAAAAAGTCGCCGCCTGGAGCGCCAGCCATTTTGCCGGAGCGGGTCCTGCGCCGGCAGTGGAACCGTGGATGGCGGAACTGGTGCGGCAGATCGCGCAACGCCGCAATGATATCGATCTGCTGCAAACGCCATTGGCAAAGCTCGCCGACGCCGATCGCGATGAACTCATGAAGCTCACCAGGGGCTTTTTGCGTTGAACAGATCCGGCCCACTGCCGGAATTTTCAGGGGATTTCGGCAGGAATCCTTGATATGGCGGGTTGTTTCGTCCTGTCGCAGGCAGCCTGTGCGCCGCGGGAATCATCCGCTTTTTCGAGTGCCTGAATTTCGCATGCTGGCTTGCTGTTGCCTGGAATAAAAGGCGTGTTCACAAAACTCCGTGAGGAGTTGACGGCACGGTGGCCGCAAAATTTTTAATGCACCTCCCCGTGGGTGGGGGCGTCGCGATCAAATCGGCGTTTCCCGCGAGAGGATCAATCTGGATGAAAAAATCAGGAGGTTTACTTTTCAAGCTGGAGTGCAAAACTGAAGCTTTGCGCTCCGAAACTGAAAATCCAATGCCAAACAAGTATATATCACGACGGCAAAGATTTTAAACGCAAATATGCGCAGGCCGCAAAGCTAAAAGATGAATCTGGCATGAAGCTTCGCGCCCCTGCGCCGCCGCCACGAATGAATTGGTTGCGGCGACTGGCTGCGCCATGATGTCAAGAAACGGCAGGCGCGCCCGCCGCGCACCTCATTTTCAGGAGCACGTTCAACACATGCCTTTCTCGGAATACTTCGACCATAAGACCTGTGAGCCGGAGCTATACCGCCGCTGGGAGGAAAGCGGCTGCTTCATCGCTGACCGGGACTCCAGCAAGCCGGCCTTCACCATCGCGATGCCGCCCCCCAATGCCACGGGCACGCTGCATCTCGGCCACGCCATCATGCTCGCTCTCGAAGACCTGATGATCCGCTGGCGCCGCATGTCCGGCGATGAGGCGCTGTGGGTGCCGGGAACGGATCATGCCGCCATCGCCACGGAAAATGTGGTCATCAAGATGCTGCAGAAGGAAGGTATCGCCGACCCGCGCAAGACGCTCGGCCGCGAAGAGCTGGTGCGGCGCATCATCGGCTACGTCGCCGACGCGCAAGCCACCATCCGTGCGCAGATTCGTGCCATGGGCGCGAGCTGCGACTGGTCGCGCGAGCGCTACACCATGGATGCCGCGTTGTCGCGCTGTGTCACCGCGGTGTTCAGCCGCATGTTTCGCGATGGTTTAATCTATCGCGGCCCGCGCATTGTCAACTGGGACCCGGCACTGCAAACCACGGTATCGGACGATGAAATCGATCACGTCGAGCGGGAGGCAAAATTTTACACCATGCACTACGGCCCCTTTTTGGTGGGCACCAGCCGGCCGGAAACCAAACTCGGTGATACCGCGGTCGCGGTGCATCCCGATGACCCGCGCTGGCAGGCCTACATCGGCCGGACCATCGAAGTGCCCTGGCCCAAAGGGCCCACCATCACCGTCAAGGTCGTGGCGGATGCGGAGTTCGTCGACCCCGCCACCGGCACCGGCGCGCTGGGTGTCACTCCCGCCCACAGTCAGGTCGATTTCGAGATTGCACGCAAACACGGCCTGCCGCTGATTCAGGTGATCGGCGAGGACGGCCGCATGACCGAAGCCGCCGGGCCCTATGCCGGCATGACCGTGCTGGAATGCCGCGAAGCCTTCGTGCGCGATCTCGAGGCCGCCGGGTTGATGGCGAAGATCGAAACCTATACCCAGCCGATCTCAATCTGTCATCGCTCCAAGCAGCCCATCGAGCCTTTACCGAAAAATCAGTGGTTCATCGATGTCAACAAGCCGGCGGTGCCGTGGCGTGGCAAATTGCTCAGCCTCAAACAGGTGATGCGATCGGTGGTGGAATCCGGCGAGATTCGCATCGTGCCGGAGCACGAAGAAAAGAAATATTTCCACTGGATCGACAATCTGCGCGACTGGTGCATCTCACGGCAGATCTGGTGGGGCCACCGCATCCCCGCCTGGTATCGCGGACCGGAAGAGTTCTATGTCGGCCATCGCCCGCCGCAGGAGGAAGGCTGGGTGCAGGATCCCGACACGCTCGACACCTGGTTCTCTTCGGCTTTGTGGACGTGGAGCACGCTGGTCGATCCCAAAGTCGCCGCCGATCCGCAGCGCGATCTCAAACAGATACTCGCCGCCAGTCCGGATTTCCAGCGTTTCCATCCCACCTCGGTGATGGAAACCGGCTGGGACATTCTGTTCTTTTGGGTGGCGCGCATGATCTTGATGACCACCTACGTCACCGGCCAGGTGCCCTTTCGAGTGGTTTATTTGCACGGCATGGTGCTGGACAAGGACGGCGAGAAAATGTCGAAGACCAAGCCGGAGACCAGCATCGATCCCCTCGATGTGATTCGCGAAGACGGCGCCGACGCGCTGCGGCTGGCGATGGTGTTGAGCAGTTCCGCCGGCCGGGACACGCGCCTGGCGAAGGAGCAGATCACCGCCTGCAAACGGCTGGTCAACAAAATCTGGAATGCCGCCAAGCTGGTGGAGCGCACGCTGGCAAACGCACCGGCAACCGCGGCAACACCCGTGAACGTGGAACATCCCGTGAACCGCTGGATGTTGATGCGGCTGAAGACGTTGATCAGCATCGTCAATCATCGTCTCGCGGTCTATGCCTTCAACGATGCCGCCGAACACATCCGCGCCTCGTTTTGGGGCGAGTTTTGTGACTTTTATCTCGAAGCGATCAAACTCGAGTCGCTCAAACAGCGCGACGAGACCGCCGCGGTGCTGCGCCACACCTTCGATTGTTATTTGCGGCTGTTTCATCCCCTCATTCCCTTTGTGACCGAGCAGATCTGGCAGGAACTCGGGCGGCCGGGCTTTCTGGTGCGCGCCAGGTGGCCGGAAATTGTGGCGGCCCATGACTGGCCGGCGGAGGTGGAAGGCGTCGATGCGGTGGTGCGTTTGCTCACGGAAATTCGCCGTATCCGCTCGGAAAAGGAAATCCCGCCCACCGCCAGGGTCGACGTCCTGATTCAGCCGCGTCAACAGGCGCACATCTTCGCCGCCTGCCGCGAGATCATTGCCCGCCTGGCCCGCACCACCGAACCGGTGATCGAGAACACGCCGCAGACCTCGGCCACCGCGCTGCGCAATGCCGTGGTGGCAGTGGATGCCGCGTTCACGGTGGCGGTCAGCCTGAGCCAGGCCGACCTCGCAGTGGAACGCAACCGCCTGACCCGGCAGCTCGAAACCGAGCAGCAGCGCCTGGCCCGCCTCGAACAGAAACTGAAGGATGAACGCTTCCTGCAGCAGGCCAGGCCCGAGTTCATTCAATCGACCAGGGCCGAAGCTGCCAGGATTGGCGCCACCATTGACTCGCTGCGGGAAAGACTGGCCTCGCTGTCCTGACCGCCGCCGCCCGCCATTCCCCAAAGCCCGGACCAAGCTTTGAAGCACGGCGGCAATCAACAAAAGCGTCCCATGATGACTGACAGGATTACAATGCACACGCGCTCATTTGGTATACTGCTGACCGGCATTTTCACCACCAGCCTTTTCGCCACTTCTGCCACCTTCAAAACTTTTTCGACGCAGGAACAATTGGAGAGAGGCAAAGCCCGGGGCGTTGCGATCAATTCTCTGGGCCAGCTCCTGCTCGCACCCGCCGTGCAGGAGCTCCACCGACCCAGCCTTCCCGCGATTTGGTGCGCGGCCACAGACCCGCAGGGCAACGTCTATTTTGGCGGCGGCAACCCCGCGGTGGTGTTGCGCCTCGACGCACGGCAAAAGGCGGACACCATATTTGCCAGCAAGGAAGTGGCGGTGATGGCCATGACCTTTGCCACCGACCGGCTTTATTTTGCCACCTCACCGGATGGCCAGATTTATCGCTATTCGCCCGACGGCAAGGCGGAGCCGGTTTACAAACCCGGGGCCAAATACGTGTGGGCGCTGGAGCCGGGTGCGGGCGGCCGTCTCTTCGCAGCCACGGGCGAGCCGGGCACCATTTTGCAGATTCCGGCTGCCGGCGCAGTCGAAACCTTTTTTGAATCCGAAGAAACACATTTGCGCTGTCTGCGCTGGGACCATCGCGCGCAGGTGTTGTATGCCGGCTCGAGCGGCAATGGTTATCTCTATCGCCTTACCGCAGACCGGAAGGTCGCGGTGCTCTATGATGCGCCCTCCGCCGAGATTGTCGCCATTGCCCTGCACGAGAATGGCGATCTCTATCTCGCCGGCGCCGCGGCGGGTGTCCTGCCGTTTTTGCCTCCGACCACGGCGCCGGCTGCCACGACCGGGGGCGGCGCAGAAACCGGCGAACACGAAGATGAGAACGTGATCGTGATAACCGCGAGTGGGGAGGGCAGCGGAACGGCCTCCGAGGGGACTCCATCCGGTGCCGCCTCTGCAGAGGCGGGTATGGGTGCGGTTTATCGTGTCTCGCCCAACGGCATCGCACGCATCCTGTGGACCTCGCGCAGCGAGCGCGTGCACGCCATGCACCTGACCACCGCTTATGCCACCAAAGAGGAGAATTTTCACCTGCTGGTTGGCACCGGCGACAAGGGCAAAGTTATTCTGCTGAACGCCGAGGGCAGCCGTACGTTGCTGCTGGAGTCCGAGGCCAGCCAGATCACCTCCCTCGGTCCGGAATCGAATGGCCGGATCGTTTTGACGACGGCCAACCCCGGTGTGGTGCAATTGCTCGGGCAAACCCGCCGTGACCAGGGGGAATACCTGGCGGAGGTGATCGATGCCGGCGCGCCGGCGCAGTGGGGCGCCGCGACGTGGCAAACCAATGCCGCCGCCTCGGTGAAGGTGTTCACGCGCAGCGGCAACACCGGCAAGCCGGACCGGACGTGGAGCGAATGGGCAATGGTGCCGGCCGCCGGCAGCAGCGGCGCCATCGCCAGTCCGGCCGGCCGTTTTCTGCAATGGAAAGTTGTGCTCGCCGGCGGCGGTGAGCCGGCAGCCCATGTGCGGGAGATGCAGATTTCATATTTGCCGGCGAACCTGGCCCCGGAGATCACACAAATCAAAATCTATCCGCCCGGCGAGGCTTTTCCCGAAGCGGCGCAAAATGCCAGCGATCATGCCGCCGAAAGCAGCAGCGGCGAGTCTGGTGCCGGCACGCCGCCGGCCGGCCGCAAAGTCAACCAAAAAGGGGCGCAATCTTTCGGCTGGAAGGCGCGCGACGAAAACAAGGATCAGCTCGAGTTTCAACTGGAAATTCGCGGCAGCGGGGAAAAGGCATGGCGCGAGCTGGTGAAAAAGTATCGCGGCCAGGTCTACACCCTCGACAGCCAGTCGCTGCCTGACGGTGAATATCAGGTGCGCCTAACCGCCAGCGATCGCCCGAGCAATCCTCCGGCACTGGCGCTCAGCGTGCAGAAAACCAGCGAGCTGTTTCTCATAGACAACACGCCGCCGGTCGTGAGTGCGATCACGTTCAACAACACTGCCGGCGGCCGTCTGGCCGTGTTCGAGGCCGGCGATCGCCTGTCGCGCCTGAGTGAGGCGTGGTACAGTCTCGATGCCGGCGAGTGGCAACTCCTTTATCCCGTTGATCAGGTGGCCGATCAATTGCACGAGCGTTTTCAAATTCCCCTGGCGGCAGAGGCGCGCGGCAAGATGCTGGCGGTCAAAGTCACGGATGCTAACGGCAACGCCGGCTTCAGCAAGGCGGTTGTGCCACAGTGATAATCTTTGCGTCAACACGCCCATGATTCAAGCAGCAAAGGACCCTGATGATTGCGACCAACGAATTGCAGCAAATCAAATCTCTCATTGATTCGAACCACCGCTTCCTGCTCACCACCCACGTCAATCCCGATGGTGACGGCATCGGTTCGGAAATTGCGCTGGCCACTCATCTGCGCCATCTCGGCAAGCAGGTGTTGATTCTCAACCACAGCGAGACGCCTGACAATTGCGAATTTCTCGATCCGCTGGGCGACATTCAACTCTACCGGCGCGAGCTGCACGAGCAAAGCGTGCGGGAATGTGACGTGGCTTTCATTCTCGACATCAGCGACTGGAAGCGCCTGCGCGATCTGGGTGAGCTGCTGCGCACGCTCACGCTGCCGAAAGTGTGCATCGATCACCATCCGGTCAGCCAGCCTTTTGCCGATCTCGATGTCATCTACCCGCTGGCCTCCTCCACCGGTGAGTTGGTTTACCGGCTGCTGACGCATCTCGGGGCCAACCTGCGCGGCCGCATTGCCGAGGCGCTCTACACGGCGGTGATGACCGACACCGGGTCCTTCCGCTATTCCAACACCTCGCCGGAGGCACACCGGGTGGCGGCGGAGTTGCTGCTGGCCGGTGTCAATCCGCATCAAATCTATCAAAATGTTTATGAGAATCAGCCACCGCACAAGATGCGGCTGCTCGCCTACATTCTCAACAATCTCGAGTATGAAAAGGACGGCCGGCTGGTGTGGTTCGTGGTCAGCCAGGAGACCATGAAAGCCACCAACACCACGCCGCTCGACACCGAAGGCTTCGCCGATTTCCCGCGCACCATCCGCGGCGTGGAAATCTGCATCATGTTTCTGGAAACGAAGGACGGCAGGGCCAAGATCAGTTTTCGCTCGAAGGGCCGCATCGTCATCAACGGCCTGGCCAATCAGTTCGGCGGCGGCGGCCACCCCTTTGCCGCCGGCGCGCTGGTGGACGGCCCGCTGAAGGACGTGATCCCGCAGGTGATCGAAGAAGCCAAGGCGTTGTTCTGAATCCCGCTGTGCAGCCATGCGCGCGGCTGGCAGCGAAACCCGCTCAACGGCCACCGGCTTCGAAGTGCCGTACTTTTCGTTGCAAAGAAGAGCCGTTGCCCCTCTGTTTCTTCGTTGCTGGTTTGGGGGGAATTGGAGTCTCGGCGTGCGACGCTTCAGGTTTGCAACGAGGCTTAATAGTACAACGTTAAGTTGGCACCTCACCCCCCAACGTCATTCTGTAAGAATTTGCCATGCCCTATGGCCACCCATCGGAGTGAAAATGTAGCGCAGACATCTTCTCTGCAGCAGGCTGGAAGCCTGCGCTACGGCATTTTCGTGACTGGCAGGCCTGTGTGCGCGCCGTGGTGGAGCGCTATGATGGCGACGGCAGCGGCGACATGCCGGGTCTCACCATTCCCATCTGTTTTTACCTCATGCCCGGCGGCAGAACCAAACTGGTTTCCAGCAGCGCGGTGTTGAGGGATCTCTACGCTGATTTTCCCGACTATCCGGCATTTGACTCCACCGACGGCCTGATCTGGCGGCGGTTGAATGGTCAGAATTTCCACGGCGTCAGTTATGCCCGCGGCTGGAGTGATTTGAAAAAGCTGCTGGCCGGCCTGGGGGATGACCGCAACGGCACCGCCTGCGATTATCTCGGCTGGCATCCCCATTTCAGTTGACGCGTGATCGATCAGGAATTCCGCCTGTTGCGCGCATTCGCCGGCAGCAAGCCCGTCCATGTCGATGACATGTGGGGCAACATCGTTGCCCAGGGTTACACCGCCGGCGTGTTTCCCGCCATTCCCGGGGAGGCGCAATTCAACGCAGCGCCGGCAAATCCACCCGCGCCGTTTGACTGGGTGCAGTGTCTGTATGGTGATTTTCCGAACCCGCTGTTTGCCACCCGCAATCCGCATGATGATCTGCGGCAGGAATTGCAAAACGGCGATGCCGCCGCGTTGCGCTGGTACGAAGCCCATGGCGCCCGGCAGTTGCTGAAAGCAGTGGTGACCGCGCTCGACGAAGGCGCCGAACGGGTTTCGGTGTCCGGCAGCAATGAGGTGGCGCAGTTACGCAACCCGCCCTTCCAGGAAATCGGCTGGATCAATCTGTTGGGCACGCGGCAGGAAGGCTACCGTGAGAAGCCGCAATTTCACACATACAAACTGCTGGTGGAGAAGTTGCGCGGCTTCACGGCGGTGACCCGCCTCGCCGCAAGTGCCGATTCACGCACGCGGGTTTACAAATTTGCACGACCTGGCGGCCCGCTTCCGGCGCGCGGTGCTGGCTTTGGGTTACGAACCGTTTTTGCTGGAGGAGACGGCCGCCTCTTCGGTGGCCGCGGCGCCGGCAATGAATCTGCCCGGCGCTTTTGAGCTGCGGCAGAATAACCCCAATCCCTTTGCACGGTTCACGCGCTTCCGCTTTCGCCTGCGGCAGCCGGAAAATGTGCGGCTGGAGCTGCTCGATCTCACCGGCCGGCGCCTTCGCCTGCTGTTGGCGGGAAAAAGAGCGGCGGGGGAACATGAAGCGATGTGGAACGGCCGCGATGAGCAGGGCATATTGCTGCCGTGCGGAATCTATTTTTATCGCCTGACCACCGACCGCGGGCAGATGACCCGCAAGATGATCGTGTACTGACGCGGTTAAATGTTCGTAACATCGATCTTCCTGCTTGCAAATCAACGTCAAAGCCGTATTTTGCGTCGTGGTTTGCTCCGGTAAAAATCAATCATGGCCTAGGCCATGGGCAAGCCGGAATCCAGAGGTTGCATCATGAGCGCAAGTCCGGCCCATTCCCGCAAAGTCACCCCTCCCGCCACCGCTGCCACGCCCGCGGCCCGGCATCACTCCCCACCCTCGCGGTTTGGACCGCAAAAAGCACCGCCCTTGTCTTCGGCTTCCGCCCGCCATTATTGGCGTCTGGACGGTTCGGAACAGCTTGCGGTGTTGCTCGCAGAGAGCCGCGAAGCGATTCTCAGCGCGGACAGCCACGCCCGCATTTCGCTCGTCAGCCGGGGAGCAGAAGAGCTGCTGGGCTATCGCGCCGCGGATTTGTTCGGACGGACGGTGTGGCAGCTCTGGCAGCCACGCAGCCGCGAGCGGCGCCGTTTGCTCTCCCGCCTGCGCCGCGAACACGGCAGCCTGCAGCATTTCGAGACCAGTGTGTTGCACCGCGACGGCACGCGCCTTCCGGTCCGGGTGTCGATTTCCTGCGGCTTCAATCCCGGCGGCTGGCCGGTGGCGTATCTGGTGTTTCTCCATGATCTTGCCGCACAGCGGGCTGCCCAAGCCCGGCTGCACCAGCACTGCCGGGAACTGGAGAGCTATGTGCATCTGATTGCCCACAGCCTAAAAGGGCCGCTGCTTGCCGTGCAGGGTTTCGTGTCGTTGCTGCGCGAGGAACTGGGCGCCCGGCTCGACAAAGAGCATGCGCATTTTCTCGATCGCATTCAACACAACGCCGCGATCATGGAGCGCCGCATCCTCGATTTGTTCGAATTTTTCCGCATCGGCAGCGAGCCGGTGCGGCGTGAGTGGTTTGATCCCGGCGAGGTTATTGCTGGCGTGCTCGAAGAGCTCGGTGTGATGGCAGGCACAAACGGCCCGCCACATTCCTGTGATCGAAATACCACGTTGTTGTTGCCCTCACGCTGGCCGCGACTTTTCGCCGACCGCCAGGCCCTGCGCACCGTGCTCGAAAACCTGTTGAGCAATGCCATGAAGTATCGCCGGCCGGAGGTGGCGTTGCGGCTGGAGATTGGCTGGCGGGAGCGGCCGGCCGGCCATGAGTTCTGGGTGCGCGACAACGGCATGGGCATGCCCGCAGAGTTCATTCCAAAGGCGTTCGAACTGTTTCAACGCGGCCCGCAGTCACATCACATTGCCGGCACCGGCGCCGGTCTGGCCATCGTGCGGCGCCTGATTGAAAATCATCAGGGCTCGGTGCGCCTGGAGTCCTCGCCGGGCGAAGGCGCAACGGTTTATTTCACCATCCCGAAACCGGACTTGCAAACGGGGTGAGAAGAGATTGGCGGGGGGAAAGGAACAGGGCCGGCCGCTGGAAAAGTACACGCTAATTCTCCACCCACCAGCAATAACCGCGAGCAGCCGTTTCTGCACAGGCTGCCGGGAATATTTTCCTGCCTGTAATTACCACGAAAAGACTTTTGTAGTAGACCCTTCAGGGTCGGTACCGCGCGCGGCATGGCAAATTATTCCGAACAAGAAAACCTGCGAACTATTTTGCGGGCGATTGTTTGCCTTTGGTTTTACCTGCCTGCCGCCGCTTTTCCGCTGCATGGTGTCGAACGCTCACCGGCGGCGCACTGTTGAAAGCGGTCCGGGCGGTGCCGGCAAGCTGCCGCAGCGCCGGACCAAGAGGTGAGCGGTATCGCCATGCCAGTGCGACGGTGCGACTGGGTGCAGGTTGTGCAAAGGGCCGGATCTTCAGCTCGGCGCGCTTCGTCTCGGTTGCCACTGCAATGGCAGGCAGCAGCGTGACCCCCGCGCCGCCGGCAACCATCTGCGCGAGCGTGGAAAGACTGGTGGCCCGGAACTCGAGCTCGCGGGCTCTGGCGTTCGCACAGAAAGCCAGTGCCTGCTCGCGGAAGCAATGTCCCTCGTCGAGCAGCAGCACGCTGGCGTTTTTCAGCTCGGCAGCCCGTGCGGGAGAAGCTTTGGCCCCCAGCGGATGCCCCACCGGCGTGGCGAGCACAAACGGGTCTGTTCCGATGATTTCATGTTCGACAATTCCGATTTCCGCCTCGAGCGCAAGCAGAACGGCGTCGAGCGTGCCATCGTTCAGGCTTCGCATGAGGGCTCCGGTTTTGTCTTCCGTCCAGAGAACGGTCAGTTGCGGGTAAGTCTTGCGCAGCGCGGCGGTCAAGCGTGGCAAAAAGTAGGGCGACAGGGTCGAAATCACCCCGATGCGCAGCACGCCGGCGAGCGGATCGACGGAGCGGTGCGCGAACTCCAGCAAGTCGCCGGTTTCACCCAGAATCATGCGGGCCCGCGCGATGATCTCCCGGCCGGCGGCAGTGACGATTACGCGGCGCCGGTTACGCTCGAAGAGCCGCACGCCGAGCACCTCCTCCAACTGCGCGAGTTGTGCACTCAGGGAGGGCTGGGAGACGTGGCAGTTCTCCGCCGCCTTGCAAAAGCTGAGCGACTCGGCGACGGCAACCGCGTATTGCAGTTGGCGCAAAGTGAAGGGAGGGGGTGGGTAGCTCATAGCCATAGCCTATCACTTTTATCCAAACAGAGTCTTGGCATCGCAAGCTGGCGCTCCTAAATTGGACTTTGTTTCATGCGAACAGTCATCGCGACAAGCAGGTAAATGCCGACCAACGACCAACCATGTGAGGAGCATCCATGTCCACAGAAGTAAAATGCCCCTTCCCCACCGCCGCTGCCGGTGAGGTGAAAACCAACCGCGACTGGTGGCCCAACCAGCTCAATCTCAGAATCCTGCGGCAGCATTCGCCGCTTTCCGATCCCATGGGCAAAGACTTCGACTATGCGAAAGAGTTCAACAGCCTCGACCTGGCAGCGGTGAAGCAAGATTTGCTGGCGTTGATGACCGACTCCCAGGACTGGTGGCCGGCCGACTTTGGCCATTATGGCGGGCTTTTCATCCGCATGGCCTGGCACAGTGCCGGCACGTATCGCATAGCCGACGGTCGCGGCGGCGCCGGCTCGGGGCAACAGCGCTTCGCCCCGCTCAACAGTTGGCCCGACAATGCCAATCTTGACAAGGCGCGCCGCTTGCTCTGGCCGATCAAACAAAAGTATGGCCGCAAAATTTCCTGGGCGGATCTCATGATCCTCGCCGGCAATGTCGCGCTCGAATCGATGGGCTTCAAGACCTTTGGTTTTGCCGGCGGGCGTGTGGACGCATGGGAGCCGGATGAGTCCGTCTATTGGGGCCCGGAAGGCAAATGGCTCGAGGACAAGCGTTATTCCAGCGATCGTGAACTGCAAAACCCGCTGGCGGCCGTGCAGATGGGTTTGATCTACGTGAATCCCGAAGGCCCGAATGGCAATCCTGATCCTCTCGCTGCGGCCCGCGACATTCGCGAGACCTTTCGGCGCATGGCCATGAACGATGAAGAGACGGTGGCGCTGATCGCCGGCGGCCACACCTTCGGCAAGGCGCACGGCGCCGGCCCGGCCAGCCGTGTCGGTCCCGCGCCGGAAGCTGCGCCCATCGAGGCACAGGGCCTGGGTTGGCTGAGCAGCCACGGCAGTGGCAAAGGCCCCGACACCATCACCGGCGGCCCGGAAGTCACCTGGACCAAAACGCCGACAAAATGGAGCAACAACTTTTTTGAGAACCTGTTCTCCTACGAGTGGGAGCTGACCAAAAGTCCGGCGGGGGCGTGGCAGTGGGTGGCCAAAGGCGCGCCCGCTGTGATTCCCGACGCCTATGATCCCAACAAGAAACATCCGCCCACGATGCTCACCACTGACTTGTCGTTGCGCTTCGATCCAATCTACGAAAAGATTTCGCGGCGCTTTTACGAGCATCCCGACGAATTCGCCGACGCCTTCGCGCGCGCCTGGTTCAAGCTCACCCACCGCGACATGGGTCCGCGCGTTCGTTATCTCGGCCCGGAAGTGCCCAAGGAAGAGCTGATCTGGCAGGACCCGATTCCGGCGGTCGATCACAAACTGGTCGACAACCACGACATTGCCGCGCTCAAGGCCAGGGTGCTGGCCTCCGGGTTGTCGATAGCAGAACTGGTCTACACCGCCTGGTCGGCAGCCTCCACCTTCCGCGGCTCGGACAAGCGTGGCGGGGCCAACGGCGGCCGCATCCGTCTGCTGCCCCAGAGGGACTGGGAAGTCAATCAGCCCGAGCAATTGGCGAAGGTGTTGGGCACGCTCGAGGGCATGCAAAGCGAATTCAACCGCAGTCAAAAGAACGGCAAGAAGATTTCGCTGGCGGATTTGATCGTCCTGGGTGGCTGCGCGGCAGTCGAGCAGGCAGCGAAAAAAGCGGGCTGCAATGTCACCGTGCCGTTCTCGCCCGGCCGCATGGATGCGGCGCAGGAGCAGACAGATGTCGAATCGTTTGCCGTGCTCGAACCCCTGGCCGATGGCTTCCGCAACTATCTCAAGGCAAAAACCAGCGTGCCGGTGGAGGCGCTGCTGGTGGACAAGGCGCAATTGTTGACCCTGACCGCGCCGGAGATGACGGTGCTGGTCGGCGGCATGCGCATGCTCGGCGCCAATTGTGGTGGCAGCCCCCACGGCGTGTTCACGCAGCGTCCCGGCGCACTCACCAATGATTTTTTCGTCAACCTGCTCGACATGGGAACGGAGTGGCGACCGTCACGCACCAACGGCCGGCAGGAGCTTTTCGAAGGCCGCGACCGCAGGACGGGCAAGCTCAAATGGACCGCCACGCGCGTTGACCTCATCTTCGGGTTCAACTCTGAATTGCGCGCTTTGGCCGAAGTCTATGCCTGTGCCGACGCGCAGGAAAAATTCGTCAACGATTTTGTGGCGGCGTGGCACAAGGTGATGAACCTCGACCGCTTCGATTTGATGTTGTAAAATTCCGCGCTGTCTCGCCCTGCTCCGGCCGGCATGCTTGCTGGTTGGAGCGGGGCGGCATGTTTTTCGTGACATCGTGCCACACCCCCGCCCTCCTGCCATCGCCGGCCATGTCCGGGCGACATTTGCCGTCACGCGGGCGTTTGTCCACACAATCATCTTATCCCGTACATCATCTCCAAAACCCTGCCGCCCATCTGGTCGAACATGTCCGGAGCCATAAGCTCGAAGACGCCCAGGGCTGCAGCCGCCATTCCCATCGTTGCCAGAACCAGCGCCGGCAAGCGGCGGGAAATCTGAAAATGCAAAAGCACCATCCAACGCGGCCCTTCCCGGTCCTCCAGCGCACCCAGAAACGAAACCGCGGCTTGTATCAGGCAAAACGTTCCGATCAGAATCAACAGCAGCCCCGGGCGGCGTGCAAAGTAGCGCACGAGTTC
Source organism: candidate division KSB1 bacterium (assembly GCA_034506255.1). NCBI lineage: Bacteria > Pseudomonadati > Candidatus Zhuqueibacterales > Candidatus Zhuqueibacteraceae > Candidatus Coneutiohabitans > Candidatus Coneutiohabitans thermophilus. The sequence goes on from JAPDPX010000015.1 coordinate 23,179, forward strand.
ACCGCCCTTGTTCAAATGGACCAAAGCAGTTGCACCAAGGAGGAAAATTCCGAACAGGATGAACAGCAGGCCTTGCAGAATCGCCGCCGGCCCGATCCATGTTTGCTGTGTCCCCCGCAGCCGGCTGCCCAGGACAATTTTACGACGCAGAATGGCCTTCCCGCCGATTGCGAAGGCGGCCAGGGCCAAAGACACGATAACGATTGACGTCAGCAGCGATGGCATAAATTTGTCTCCATCTGCAACATCCCGGCAAGCCCAGGACGATCCGCTAGTTTACCACACCGCCTAAATCAAAAACGGAATGAAGCGCTTTGTCTGCCGGGCGTACTCCGTGTAGCGCGCTCCAAACTCTTCAAGAGCCTGCTTCTCTTCCTGTTTTGCCAGCCAGGTATAGGCCATCACCAAAACAGGCCAGAGGATCAGCGTTACGGCAGAGGGCCAGTGTAAAAGCCATCCAAACGTGAAGAGCAGAATGCCCGTGTACTGCGGGTGTCTGATGTAACGATACAATCCCGAAGTGATCAATCCCTCCGACCGGTGTATTTGCCGCCAACCGGCGGCAATTAAAACCACGCCGGCAATACTGATGGCAGTGCCCACTGTTGCCGGCGAATGTCCGAGGCTCCCAAAATATTTTGGGGCAATGATGGGAATGTCGAAAAAGGGTGAGACGAGGAAAAGAACAAGCGGCCAACCGAACATTTCGGTCATGAGCGCGATGACAAAGGCAATGAAAGCACCCTGTGATTTCCAGAAGTGTTTCGTGGGACGGCGATAAGGAAGCAAAGCCAGAAAGGCCAGCACAATGAGAATGTTCAGAACGATGAGGCCCGCCTGTCCGAATGTTTCCCGCAGCCATCGAACCGTGACGGGCGGTCCATGATGCGGGATGAGCTCGATACCGTAAATCGCCACAAAAAAGACAATTGCCAGCCAGCCCAGGTATGTTATGATCTTCGACGTGAAGGATGAAGCATTCATGTGATCACCTCATTGACAAACAAGATTCCGGTGGTTTTGTTTTTGGCTGGTATGATCCCTGCCGGGCAACATTGCCAGTGCCTGCGGCACTGCAAACCATCCCCCAATGATGCCGGCTCCTGGCCAGGAGCGCGGGGCACAGGCACCGGAGCTTTCTCCTCGAACGGCCTCTGTCTTCGCCATATGGCTTTTCCGCACCGATCAGCATGAAACCGTTTTTCCAGATGCTTCGGGCCACAAACCCAAAAGCGGAAAATGCTATCACAGCACCGGCATTTCCCCGGGCGGACCGCCCCAGCCGCTGGTGCCGGTTGGGATTATTTCACCGTCAGCGTATCCACCAACCCCTCCACCGAACTCTTTCCCACCATGATTTCGAATTTACCCGGCTGCACCACTCGCTTCATGTCCAAATCGTAGGCCTCGAGTTTTTCCGGAGTGAGCGCAAATCTTACCGTCTTCGTTTCTCCGGGTAGGAAGTGTAATCCTGGCAAAGTCCTTCAATTCCTTCACCGGCCGGGTGGGCAGACTGATGACATCGTGAATATAAAGCTGCACGATTTCATCGCCTTTCATTTTGCCGGTGTTGGTCACTTCCACCGTGACCTCCGCCGTGCCGCCCACCGGTATTGCTGCAGGGGTGATTTTCAAATTTTTGTACTCGAAGGTGGTGTAGCTCAACCCGAAGCCGAAAGGATACAGGGGTGTGGATTCCGCCAAAACGTAATCGCGAAACAGACTGGGCTTTGTGTTGTAATAGCAGGGCAACTGTCCCACCGTGCGCGGGAAGGTCACCGGCAATTTGCCGCCGGGATTCACTTTGCCGAAAATCACCTCGGCCACGGCATGACCGGTTTCCTGGCCCAAATACCAGCATTCGATGAGGGCCGGAGCGTTTTCCTGCAAATAGTTGATGGTGAGGGGGCGCCCGTTGATCAACAGCACGACCACCGGCTTGCCGGTTTTGCAGATGGCTTTGGCCAGCTCGTTTTGCCTGCCGACCAAATCCAGATCATCGCGATCACCCAAATGCGATTCACTCCAGGCCTCACGGCAGAGCAATTCATTTTCGCCCAGCACCAAAACCACGGCATCACTTTGCCTGGCGACTTTCACGGCCTCGGCAATTAATTTCCGACCGGTTTCCGGATCACCCAAAATCGGATTCTCATTTACCTGCCAGTGGCACTCTTTGTTGAGCGTCAATTTGCAACCTTCGGCATAAACGACGTTGAATTCGCCAGCAGCAAATTCCCGCATCCCCTGCAACACGCTCACCCCCTGCATGGGCCAGGCCGAATAGCCGCCGAGATGAATATCCGGCGCATTGGGGCCAATCACCGCCAGCGTTTTGATTTTTGCCGCATCAAAGGGCAGTGTGTGGTTTTCATTTTTCAGCAGCACCATGGCCTCGTGCGCCGCTTGCAAGGCCAGGGCTTTGTGCTCTGGAGTGTTGTAAACTTTGTCCATGTTGTCGAGATCGATATAAGGGTCGTCGAACAGCCCGGCAGTGCATTTCACCCGCAGGACATTTTGTGCGGCGCGCGTGATGTGCGCCTCGGCGACCAGGCCCTTTTTGACCTGCTCAACCAACGGTTTGAAACAGGCGCCACTGCCCAGCTCGAAATCGATGCCGGCCATCACGGAGAGCACGCCGGATTCCGCCATATCAGCCGCGGCCCGATGGTCGCGCCAGGTAACCTGCATGCCGCCGCCATCGCTCAGGACATAGCCATTGAAGCCCCATTCTTTGCGCAGAAGATCGCTCAACAGCCGGCGATTGACGTGATTGGGAACACCATCCCATTCGTTGTACGAGGCCATTACGGAGAGGGCATGGGCGCGTTTGACCGCCATCTCGAATGGATAAAGATGGGTTTCGCGAAAAACCCGTTCCGAATAATTGACCGGCGCGATGTTCCTGCCACCCTCGGGTTGACCATGCCCGGCAAAATGTTTCAAGGTCGCGACGAGATTGTTCCTGCCCGGGATTTTGCCCCGGCCCTGAAAACCGAAAACCGCCGCCATGCCGAGACGGGAGACCAGATAGGGGTCTTCGCTGTAGCATGCTTCGGTTCTTCCCCAGCGCGGGTCGCGCGCCAAATCCAGAACAAGACCTGACGTATGCCGCGAGCGCGGCCTTCGCGGGCAGCCACGGCAAAAATTTGTTCGACCAGTGTGATGTCCCACGTGCTGCCCAGGGCAATGGCCTGCGGAAAGCTGGTTGCGCCCGGCAGCATCAGACCGTGCAGGGCCTCGTCGAGCATGAGAACCGGAATACCCAGACGCGTCTGCGTGAGCATGTATTTTTGTATGCCGTTGCGGCATTGCGCGCGGTGACGGGCGGATTTGCCGTGATCAAAGCTGTGTGCGCCAAAAGCACCGGCCCCGTGCTTGAGAAAGGAGGTATCCGGGGTTCCGATAAAATTCCCGTTGTCGTCAAAAGCGCTGGTGTCCTGGCAGTAGAAAAAACGAGCTGCCCGACTTTTTCCTCCAGTGTCATGCGCCCGAGAAGATCTGCGACGCGTTCTTCAACCGGCAGAGCAGGATTTTTGTACCGGGGTTTTTCCTCTCCGGCAAATAAAATGCCGGGGATGACAAGACAAGCGTGTGTGAATCCGAAGATGCGAACGTGAACTCCCTTTCTCGAAGTGCCGCGCCCGGCGGTTTTGTTGATGAGAAGCTTTGAGAACTCGTGCTGCCCCAGCAAGCCGTCAACCGGCCGGCTTCCTCTCCTGCGCAGCCAGCCGCGGAGATGAACAACCATGAGTCGTGCGTTCTGTTTGCCGGCCGGCAGATCGGCTTGCAGGGCATTGCCCTTCTCGTTCAAATGATGCCCCGGTGGAGCAGTTTGCCGGTGTGCAGGGATACCCGCGCGGCTCCACACGTTTACTGAGAGATTACCCGTTGCAGGTTGCAATTTGAATCCCGGCGCGCAACGCTTCAACCTTGCGCGCCAGCTCAAAAAATGACGTTGACCTGGGATGAGTGTGGGGAGGAATGCTGCCGCAGGATGAATGGCACCTTCCCGGGTGTGACCGGGTGTCAACACCGGGAGGCGTCCGCTTGCGTTGGCCGAATCGCCGGCACAGCCGCGGACACGCCGCCGCGGAGGAAGTTCTTGTTGGTATGTGCCAGGAGAGCAGGGGCGGCGCGCGAGCGGACCAGCTTCCAATGTGCTGGCGGCACCGGGTGTCCGGCGCCGTGCCGCGGGACATGGCCCGTTGCCCGGCGGCTGTGTCCGCTCCACCGGCAGTGTTAGAACAGTTTGATCTTCTTCGCGATGCGTTTGAGGCCGCGGCCGAATCTTTTGGGATGGATTTCGATGTGGCGTTCGGCGCCCTCTCCCACGGAAGTGGTTTCGATGCTGCCGAATTCCTTCAACACGTTGTGCACGATGAAGCGTTCGTAACTGCTCATCGGCGGCAGGGCCACGTCCTCTCCGCTGTCGAGGGCCTCCTGCGCCTTGCTCTCCACAAATTTTTTGAGGTTTGCCACCGGAAAAATCCACAGCACATGATCGTCACCGTCACGGTAGGTCTTGGTTTCGTAGAGCGTTTTTTTGCGCTCGAAATGGCGGTGCATTTGCTTGCGTTCAAAAGGGCTGAGCTTGGGGATTTGCACCGGCGCATGGGAGGAGCTGAGTTTCTCCTCGACTTCACGAATCAGTTGAATGATTTTGGGATCGGGCGGCTCTTCGCTGCGGTGGTGAGGTCGACCGCCGCCGAATCCCTTGCTGCCGCGCCGCGGGCCGCCGCGCGGCCGTCCCTCCCTGCCTTCCCGCCGGCCACCGGCAGGCTTGCGGCGTTCGTTTGATTCGGAATGACCGGCTGCGGTCGAACAGCCCTCGGTGTTGACAGCCGGTGCCTGGTGATCATGTTGTTCGGTCATAGTTCTCCTCGTACCGATGGGGTTAACCGTCCTGCCCGGCCGCATGGTTGGCTGCCGCGGCAGACTGCAGACGGCTCGCCAGCAGCGCCGGTGTTCCACCGAAGTCGCCGTTGCTCATGAAGAGCACGACGTCACCGGCTTGCAGTTGGCGTGCGATGAAATTGGCCATTTCACTCCCCGCCGGCACCAGGTCAACCGGTTTGCCCTGGGCGCGGAGGCCTGCGATGACGGCCGGCAGGGAGAGTCGTTCCGCCTCCGGCACCTTGTCGGCGCGGTGCAGCGGGGCGAACACGACATGATCGGCTGCGGCAAACGCCGCGATATAGTCCTGTTCGAAAACCTTGCGCTTGGTGCTGGCGGTGCGCGGCTCGAACACCGCCCACAGCCGGCGCCCGGGATGGCGCTGCCGCAAGCCGGCGATGGTCGCTTTCACCGCGGTGGGGTGATGTGCGAAATCATCATAGATGAGATGCTTGCCGTCATCCAGCCGCAACTGCAGCCGCCGTTGGACGCCGCGGAAGGAGGCCAGCGCGGCCAGCCGTTGCTCCAGCGGCAGGCCCAGCACCTCACCTGCGGCCAGCACGGCGAGCGCATTCCTGACATTGTGCTCGCCGGCCAGCGGCAGCCAGGCGCGCGCGCGTGCGCTGCCGGCGTGCAGCACGGTAAACTCGACGCCCTGAGTGCGCGTGCGAATATCGCCGGCCCGCCAGTCGGCTGGCTCGCTGAGGCCGAAGGTGATGACTTTGCAGAAAGCACGTCCGGCCAGCGTGCGCACGATCGCATCATCCTGGTTGGCAATCAAAAAGCCGTTGCCGGGGATGAGATTGAGGAGGCGTTGAAAGGCGAGCTGCACCTCGTCGAGGTTGCGGTAGATGTCGGCATGATCGAATTCGACATTGTTGAGAATGACGAGATTGGGCAGATAGTGCAGAAATTTCGGGCGCTTGTCGAAGAAGGCGGTGTCATACTCATCACCTTCCAGCACGAAATGGCGGCCGCGGCCGAGGCGATAACCCTGGCCGAAATTTTCCGGGATGCCGCCGATGAAAAAACCGGGATCCTGGCCGGCATGATACAGACTCCACGCCAGCAGGCTGGTGGTGGTGGTTTTGCCGTGGGTGCCGGCCACCACGCAGGAATATTTGCCCCGGATGAAATACTCGCGCAGCATTTCCGGCAGCGAAACATAGCGAAGCTGCTCATTGAGCACGTGTTCGACTTCGGGATTGCCGCGCGACATGGCATTGCCCACCACCACGAGATCCGGCGCGGGCTGAAGATTCTTTGCGGCAAACGGCGACATTACCGGAATGCCCTTCTCCTGCAAAAAGGTGCTCATCGGCGGATAAATGTTCTCATCCGAGCCGGTGACCTCACAGCCGCGTTCCTTCAGCATACCCGCCAAAGCGGCCATTCCTGTGCCGCAGATCGCAATCAAATGAATCCTTTGCGACATCTTCTTCCTTTTGCGTATTGAAATGCGTATTGAAGTGGCAAAACAGCTCTGAAAAATTACATGGCACCCTGCCGCGCGCCGGAAGCGCCTGGCGCAAGCAAAACCGTGCTCAGTTCGGGTGAATGCGCACTTCGGGAATCTGGCGCTCGTTGCGGCTGCGCTGCGGCCGGCGCAGTCGTTTCTCGATGATGCCGGCCGGTGTGATCACGAGATCCGCCACCTGCCCCGCCGGCCCGATTACGCCCAAATCCTTGCCCTCGAGTACAAAGGTGGCGGCGCCGGCATTGCCCATGCGAATGCGGAAGCTGCGCCTGGCCGTCCAGCTTTGCGGCATGCCGGGCGGATAGATGGAGTCCGTTGTCAAAGAATCATCGACTGTCACCTGCAGCCAAACCCGCTCTTTGATCTTTGCCTGCAAGGTGACCTGCACCGGTTTGGGCGCCACGGTGGAATCCGGCTGCGTCTGCTGTGCCGCCTCAGCCGCCATCTGTGCAAGCGAGATTTCCTGCACAGTCTTGTCGCGCGCCGGCGGCTGGGTTTGTTCTGTCGCCGGCAGATCCCGCACTTCCGGTTCCTGCGGCCGCTGCGCCACCACATAAAGCAGCAGGGCCATCAGCGCCAGCACCCCAAGACCGATCACCACTTCCTTGAGAAATGGGAAACCCGGCCGCGGCATGACCAGAGCGGGCTCGGCGGATTTGGCGGGCGTGGAAACCTGGGTGGTCGCAGCCTGTCGCGCCGGCATTTCCATGACCGGTGCCGCCGGCGGCGGCTGTTGCAGTTCCAGCGCCAGGGCATTGCCATCGAGTCCCACTTCCCGGGCAAACGTCTTCAAGAAACCAATCACAATGGGTTTGGGCAGAAAATCGAAACGGCCTTCTTCCATGCTTTTCAAGTAAGCCGGATTGATGCGCGTGCGGTTGGCGATCTCTGCGAGTTGTAAACCCTTGCTGGTGCGCGCGGCTTTGAGTTTTTCACCGATTTCCGTCATGCCGTCACCTGTGCCAAGCTCTCACAAAATTCCTGCAGGGTTCGGTAGAAGCGCGTCAGCGGAAAGCCCACGACGTTGTAGAAGCAGCCGGCGATGCGCTCGACGAAGACCGCGCTGAAATCCTGAATGCCATACGCCCCGGCCTTGTCCATGGGTGCGCCGCTGGCCACGTAAGCTGCGATCTCCTCCGGCCGCAAAGGCCGAAAAGTGACCTCGGTTTTTTCGACGCCCCGGGCCAGCCGGCCGGTGGGTCGGTCCACAATGGCGAAGCCGGTGTAGACCTCGTGGGTGCGGCCGGCGAGGCGGGCCAGCATCGCTGCCGCCTCCTCCGGTGTCGCGGGCTTGCCCAGCACAACACCCTCGAGCACCACCGTGGTATCTGCGCCGATCACCAGTGCGGAATCATACCGGTCGGCCACGGCCAGCGCCTTGCGCCGCGCCAGCTCCACTACCATTTCCGCCGGATGCAAATGATAGACGCCATCCTCCTCGTCGATGTGACTGGGATGAACTTCAAAGTCCAATCCAATCTTGCGCAGCAGCTCGGCGCGGCGCGGGGAGGCGGAGGCGAGAATGACGGGCTTGTTGGGCATGGCCAGCGGGAAATTCATGCCGCGGAACTTTTGTCGTTTTTGGGTTTGGATTCGACCAGGAACGTCACCGGGCCGTCATTGTGAATCTCAACCAGCATCATGGCGCCAAACACGCCCTCCGCCACGGTCAGACCGTGACGCTGCAACTCTTGGATGAAAGCACGGTAGAGCGGCTCCGCCTGCTCCGGGCGAGCCGCTTCTTCGAAGCCCGGCCGCCGCCCTTTGCGGGTATCGCCATAAAGTGTGAACTGCGACACCACCAGCACGCCGCCGCCCGTCTCCAGCAGGGAGTGATTGAAATGGCTGTTCTCGTCCTCGAAAATGCGCAGGTTCACGCATTTGTCGGCGAGATAAACCGCATCCGCAATGGTGTCATTCCGGGCAACGCCCAGGAGAATCACCAGACCCTGCTCAATCGCGCCAACAACCCGGCCGTTGACTTTGACCGAGCCTTTTTTTACACGTTGGAGAAGTGCCCGCATGGCGTCGGATCATCAATACAAGATGCCGTAATCCCCCCCGGTAACATGGGGAGTAGCGCAGGCATCCCTGCAGACAAGAAAGATAAGGTGTCTGTGCCGCCTCCCCGCACATAGCTGAGGCCTTACAAGATGACGGTTTCCAACTGCCGGGAAGCGTCCGGCTGATTGTCGTATCGCGGCCTCCGCGGCGCGCCCGGCCGCTGTCCGGTAAGGAACCCGGCTGCGCCTGCTGCCTTGTCGCCGTGATGCGTCTTGTCCCTTGCAAACGAGAGCAACCGCAGGAATTTTGGGCACACAGCAGCGGGAGGCGTGCCGGAAAAAATCCCTGTTGGTGGTACAACGTTAAGTTGGCACCTCCACCCTCGACAGTCATTCTGCAAGAATCTTCCTGAGTGCTTGGGATAATGTCAGAATAAGCATCAATCCCGGTACTCGGGAAGATTCCTTCGGAATGACAGTTTTGGGTTGCGGAGCGGATTTTAGAACTTAACGTTGCAGCATTAGGGTAACAGACCGTCTGTCCCCGCATAAATCGCCAGCAAGCCGACCAGCATGTCGGCCTTGAGCACACGGCTGGTCAGGCGCATGCGTCTGACGTCGGGATTTTGCCAGAGCTGCCAGAGGGCGAAAGCGATGGCCGGATAGACGCCGGCCAGAATGATCCACAAATACGGCGGACGATACATGCCGGTCAAGTGCGGGAGCCAGACGACGCCAGCCAGGATGATGAACGCAGATGAAGCGATGAGTTGCGCCGGCCGCAGGCCAAAGGCCAGGGGCAGGGTTCGGGCACCGGCCGCGTGATCTCCCGCCTGGTCTTCGATGTCCTTGATGACTTCCCGGCCGAAGTGGAAGAGGAAGGAAAACACGGCAGGAAAAATTCCTGGCCGCCAACTGCCGAGCGGGAGGTGCGTGTGCTGCAACGCCATGGCCCCCTCCCCGGCGGCAAGCGCGCCGAAGATGAATGACAACGCCGTAGCCAAACTAACCGTCAGATTGCCGATCACGGGCTGACGTTTGAACCAGCGGCTGTACGCGACGAGCAGCAGGCTGGTGATCAACGCAATCACCGCGCCAAAAAGGCTGGCAAATATACTAAAAATTACGCCGCAAGCAAACAGAAATATCGCGTAGCGCCGGGCGCCGGCGGGCGACATGCGGCCGGCCGGCAGCATGCGGCCGGGTTTGTTGATGCGATCGATGGCAAGATCATAGTAATCGTTGATGACATTGGCGCCGGCGGTGATCAGCATGCCGGCAAGCATGGCACACACGACAGGGCCGCTGAAAACAAAGGGCCGCACCAGCCCGGCGGCCAGCAAAATCGAAAGTCCGGCGATTGCCACATTGACCGGGCGGGTTATCAAAATCGCGGCAGCGGGATCTGTCATCCGGCTTCCTTTCAAAAACTGTTGACCAGGCTCACATGCACCTTGCCGTTGAGCAAAGCATCCCCCTCGCCCAGACCGTAGTCGAGCCCCACGATGCCGAGCGGCGTGTCCACCCGTGCGCCGAGCCCCCACGCACGTTTGACCGCCTCCACTTTGGCCCGCGCCTGCGGCACCGTGCCCGCCTGCGGTTCCTCGCGGAAGTAATAGCCCAAATCCAAAAAGACAAAAGCGCGCGACTGGCGCGAGAGCAGGTAGCGGTATTCCAGATTGCTCCACGCCACCCGGCTGCCGCGAAACTGCTCTTCACGGTAACCGCGCAGACTGGTGGCGCCGCCAAAACGCACCTGATCAGTGATTGCCAGGAAGGGCTCGCCGGAGGTGACGTCGCGGCCGCGCAGGGACAGGCTCAGCACCTGCGGCCCGCGCACCGGCAGCAGCCACTCGAAGTCGATGAAGAGTTTCTTGCGGGAAAAGGTTTGACGATCGGCGTTGCGGGCCACCCGCTTGCGGCCGGTTTCGAGGGAAGTGGCGTAGTAAACTCCGCTGCGGGGATTGCGCAGGTCATCGCGCGAATCATAGCGCAGGCCAACGGCCGCGCCGGTCACGCGGCTCTCCGGCAGGCCGAACTGCACCGCCGCCAGCGAATCCGGCGAGACCGTCGCGCGCACGAGCTGGCCGATGAGCGTCACCTTTTGACCGGCGGGAATTTCTGCGGTCACTTCCCAGCGCCGCTCGACGTAGAGCGTGTCCTGAATCAACTGCTGGAAGCCGCCGGTGAGATGCAGCGGCCAGCCCGCCACCCACGGCTCGCGATAACGCAGTGCGAGTTCCTGCGTCGCGCGGCTGCGTTTCTCCCAGCGCGCGTTGACCAGCCGGCCGGTGCCCAGCAGGTTGCCGAATTTCAGATCGATCAAACCGGTGAGGAAGCCCCTTTCCCCGCCGCTCCCGGGAGTGTAGCCCGCCACGCCATTCAGGAAATTGCTGTTGCCCTCGGTGACGGTGAGATCGAGCAGATAGCGGCCGGCACTGGTGCGGCGCAATTGCGGCGGCGCCACCGCCTGCAGAAAACCCAGCCGCATGAGCCGCTCGGGAATGCTTGCGACCTCAGCGAGATTGAATTTATCTCCCGGCCTGATTGGCAGCTCGCGCAGCAGCACATTGGTTTTGGTGATGTTGTTGCCGCGAATCAAAATCGAATCGAGCCGCACCACCGGACCGGGATCGAGTTGGAGATGCAACAACGCCAGGCGGGAATCCCTCTTCGTAGCTTCGCCCGGCACCGTCACCGAATCCAATGTGAATGAAGCCAGCGGATGGCCCTCGCGCGCCAGGCCGGTGAGAACATTGTTGAGGCGCGCCAGCCAGGCGGTTTCATCATGTACGCCGTGCAGCTCGCGCTGCCAGGATTCGATTGAAGTACTGCTGTCACGCAAATGGATTTGCGCGGCAAGCTCGAAGCGTGGACCGGCATTCAGATACAAGCGAATCTCAGCGGTTTTGCTTTTGCGCGCTGGGGTGCGAACGACGCTATCGACCCGGGCGAAATAGAAACGATTTTGTCGGAGACTTTCCAGGGCCTGCCGGGCTGCGGCTTCCAGTTCGGCGCGGTTTTTTGCGGTTTTCATGTGCACGCCGGCTGCCGCGGCGTTGATCGGTTTGCCGTCGCACACGAAGACCAACGTGCTGCCGGCGCTGTCAGGGTGGGTTTGGGGAAAGCCGGCAGTGCAAAAGGAAGAAAACAAAATGAGAAAGGCGGGCAACTTGTTTTGGGTGAGGAAATGGCGCAAAATCGGCCTCGATACACTAAAATTCAAATCGGTGCGTCACGTCGTCAAAGACGCAATTGACCCAACGTCGAGAAGTCACTATCTTTTTCGCGCCAATCAAGGAGATTGATCATGACAACCGCCACCCTCAAAGAAGCGGCCGAAAAATTGGGCGTTGCTCTCGATGATCTGGTTCATTATCAGGCACGCGGCAATCGCGCGATCATGGAGATCGATCTGAAGATGCCTGCGCCCGACAATGCCGATCATCTCGAATCGCCGCAACCGCAAGGCACGTTGACGCCGGAAGAAGAGTTTCGGCAGAAGTATCCTGATGTCAATGTTGAAGCTGAATTTTTTAGCCTGGTGGGCAGTATGACCGTGCCGGAAGGTGTTTCTGACAAAGACTTGCTCATCGATGCGCTTGAGGCGAAATACGGCAAATGAAAGTCCATGTCGATATCAACGTGGTCAAGGATGTTTCAACGCAACGTGCCGGCTGGATGGAAAGTGTCGCTGCCCTCAAAAGCTTGAAACCTCGGGGTGTCAGCGGGTTCATTTCGGCCTTGACGATGGCCATTATCCATTTTCAAAGACTTCGCAAATTGGGGGAAACGCAGGCGCGAGCCGATGCGAAGTTTGTCACGAAAGACTTTGAAATTGTCCCTTTTGACGCGCCAAATAATTTGAGGCGCTTGATTCCTCATTACCGGATTTTGAAGACAACACTCAATTCTATTCTGCCAAAGCAATGCAGGTTGACTACCTCATCACCCGCAACAAAAAACACTTCGCCCAACAGGCAATTTCCGTCGTTACACCGGAAGAGTTTCTGCACCTCATTGGCATTCTGAAATAATCTTGCCCAAGTTCGGCTGTCGCATGCGGCGACCGATCACCGGTTTTCCACGGCTCGCAACATCCGCTGCTTCGAGCCCGCACCGGCGCGAGGTTTGTAATCGCGCCTTCAGGCGCCCTCAGCAGATCACGACTGTGGTCCCTGAAGGAGCAACGTATCCACCCGGTGAACCCATCTTGAAGCTTGCCGCAGCAAGAGGTATTTTCGAACTTTTTTCAGATCATCCGACTCAAGCGTACATGGCCACATGACTGTTCTTTGCCTCTGATGAATTCCGCCAGGAGTGAGATGTTTATAGCCAAGTGCCGTTCGCCGAAATGAAACCCCAGCGGGGTGACAGGTGTATCGTGCATTCTCATTGATCTCATCTTGAATTGAATGCAAACGCCGTTACATGTCACTCCCAAGGGAGTTTGCAGTTGGAGGGGTTGACAATTACCATAAACATTTCACCCCTGGGTGAGTGGGCCGTTCGCTATCACGTTGGGGCAAGTGGATCTCAGCGGAGAAGGCACGGAACTGATTTTGCGATTCTTTTCATCTTGTTGTCGCAAAATGCACGCAAAATTCGGATGATTCAGCTTTCCTGCCAGAATATCGCCATCCAGGATATCTATCACAGCTCTTGAATCTCCGTATTCTACATGAATGTGAGGGTCGTGGTGCTGCTTGTCATCGAAAAAAGTACATGCGAACGATGATACCGTGGAACATGGACAAAACCGGCATCGTATTTCCTGGTTTATTTCAAGATCAAAGATGGGTGTATGAACACCGGCAAAGTAATGGATCACCCAACAAAAATCAACAATCTTGGCAAGCGATCATACTCCACCTCAAAAAAACGCGCGCATCTCCACCTTGCCGAGATGCAGTGTCTGCGGCAGGTCCGGTTCGCAGCGGCCGAAATAGGTTGCCGAGAAATTGACATTGTTGCTCACACGATATTCGGCGGAAAGATTCCAGCGCCAGGTGGTGCCTTCACGATTGCCTTTCGCCAGCTCATAAGGCAACACTTGCCCGGCGGGTTCGGCGCTGACGCGCACCCACTCCACCTCACCCTGCAGGCGGCCCCGGCCGCGCAGCGCATAGGCCAGCCGCGGCCGCAGGAAAAGCGCCTGCGCGCGCAGCGGCTGCCGCGTGGCATCGGCATACAAGTCACGGTCAAGCGCCACCCCGCTGCGATTCGCCAGCTCGAGCTGTGGCTGCGGACGGTAAGACAGCTCCACCTCCACCTGCCGGCTGCGCACCAGGCGGTCGAGGCGGCGTGCGGTGTCGAAAATGCGATCTTCCCGGTTGAGCTTGAATTCACTCAGGCTGGTGAGGCGCGGTGACAGCGCCCAGGTCAGGCGCCACTCATGCTGCACTTGTGTGCGGCGCGCGCCCTCGTCCAGCAACTGGTTGTTGCGCTCGCGCAATGCGGTGAGACGGTAGCGCAGCGATTGTTCGCGGCGGTTTTCCCAGAGATGGATTTCCTGCTGGACACTCTGCGTGCCGTAAAGGGTCAGCTTCTCATTCTGAAAGCGCGAAAGATTCAAGCGATAAATCTGCCAGACCTGCGGATCCTGCGTTTTTTCCTCCAGCCGCAAAAACGTATTCAGCGAAAGCGGCAGGAGCAGGCGGGTCCACCATGAGCGCCGCGACGGGCCGGAGGCGGGCTGCCGCGGCGGGAACAATTCCTTGAAGGTCAGACGAATGTTGCTGCGCAGCCGCACCTCTGCAACCGGCACGAACCGCCCGGTGTTCACCAGCCGCAACACATGATCGCCGAACAGCGGATCCGGAATGTACTCGTTCTGCCCGGGATCGTAGCGATAGTTGCCCCGGCCTTGCTCGACTTTGAAGAAAACGCGCTGCTGTTGCGAGGCTTGCGTGTTGGTGATTTGGTATTGCCAGTCGGTGTTGAGCGCGCGGCGAAAAGGCGCAAAGGTGACGCGCAAATCCGCGAGATCGCTGCGGGTGGCCGGGATCGTGTCGCCGGCAAAGACGCGTTCGCGGTGCGTGAAATTGAAATTGAGTGCGAGTGCGTGCCATTGCTTCACATCCAGAGCATAGTTTTGCGTGCGCGAAGTCGAAGCCGGCTGCAGGCCCGGGCGGGTGCGGGTCTCGTCCCGGCGTTCGTTCCGGGAGGTCTGCAATGAAAGATGGCGGCTGATGGCGACGCCCAGTCCGGCGGTGACACTGCGAAACCGAAAACCGCCGGTGGAATCGGCGAAAATGTCCTCGCGATTCTCCGCTTCATAGCCGGTCAGCGGCGTCCAGCGACCGAGCTTCCAGGTGAGGGTGCCGCGCTGCCGCAGCCAGCCGGAGCTGGCTGGCAGGTACGCAACTGCCGCGGTGAGCGTACCTGCGCTTTTCTCCTCGCGCGTGATGTTTTCGATCTTGTAGCGCAGTTCGGGCCAGCCCGGGCGCCGCAGCTCGGTGTCGAGTTCCCAGCGTGCGGACGCTTGTGAACGGCCGCGCGTGAGCCGGCCCAGGTTGCCCTGCCAGCGCCAACCCGCGGCGGGCAGCCAGGTCATGGTCCCTTCCAGCAAGTCTTCGGCGGTGACGGCGTGGCTGGCGGTGAGATTCCATTTGCGATTGAATTCCACCACCTCGCTGCGATCGAGGTCGCGATAGCGCGCGTTTTTGTTGCGATAATTGAGCTGCAGCGCGACTTGCCCCCAATTGCTTTTGCCCACCCGGAGCGGCCGCTGTCCGACCTGCAGGGCCGTGAACCAGGCCCGGCCGTTGTTGTCCTCGTCATCCCTGCCGGAGTAGAGATTTTGATCGCGGCGGCTGAGTGCCAGTTCGTTGATCAACGACACCCCCTGCCAGGGTTCGAGGGAGAGACGATTGTCGATCAGAGCGTGGCTGCGTGCCGGCGTGAGCAGGATGACGGGCAAATAGCGGCCCTGATTTTTGCCGACGAATTCATAGTGGCCGAAGCTGTGGAACCGGTAGTCGCCGCGGCCCTCGCCGACGTCGGAGAAGGTGACGCGATAATTGCCGGAATCGCGGCCGACGTACTTGTAGATGACGATGGTCGAGTCGAGGCGGATGTAATCCCCGCGCGCCGGCGGTGTCACCTGCACGGCGCTCTCGCGCACCGCCAGGTGGTCACCGGCCTGCGCCAGCGCCGCGGCTTCTTCCCGGCCGAGTGTGAAGCCCAGGGGATTGTTCTTGTCGTCGCCCTCGTACAGCACGGTGGTTTGCCATTTCACTTTGTCTTGCAGCGCGGAGAGCAGGCCCTGGCCGCTGTAGAGGTTGCGGCGAAAGCGCTCGTCGGAGTATTGAAAATCGACGGTGATGCGCGAATCGGCGGTGATCAGGCGGCGGCGGGTGAAGGTGATTTGGCCGCTGGCATATTCGATGACGTAATCGTTGTTTTCGCCGCGCGTCAGCAATTCGCCGTCGAGCCAGACGCGCTCGCTGCCGCCCAGCACGATGATGTCGATCTGACCGCGCTCCCCCTTGAGCTGATACGGCCCCTGATTGCCCTCGGTACCGTTGAATTCATTCGTGGCAAACTGCCCTTTGGAGACCGCGGCGGAGAGCGTCAGCTCGAAATGTGGCGGCATGCCTGTCTGCGAGGGCGGGCGGGTTTTGCCAAGGCTGAAGCGAGCGCCCTGCAGTTTGCGGCTGTAACGGGCAAAGGTGCTGCCGTCGTAGGCAATTTCAAAATCACCCAGGGTGGCATTGAAATTCGGGCTGCGCAACTGCACGTAGACTTTGTCGATCTCCTGCAGCGTTTGGGTGTTGCCCTCGGGTTGAATCGGTGTGTTTTGATCGGTGAGCGAGGCCACGACTTCCACGCCCTCGGCGATTTGCCCGGCGATTTGCATGCGCAGGCCGGAGTCCACCGTGAGCGCCTGATTGGTGCCCAGGCTCAGCCCGCGCGTCAGGCTGCCGCGTTTGACCAGATTGCTGCCGGGAGTGCGTGTCAAGCCGGTGGTGAGTGGCGTGGTGCGCACCAGACTTTCAATTTCACCGCGCCCGGTCTGCAGGCTGTCGGGGCGCGCCGGCTGAATTTGATAGAGTGAGAGCCGCACCGGCAACTGCACCGGCAAAATGTGATAGCGCAATACCAGGCTGTCGCACGCGGTGCCGCCGCCGAGCCAGGTGAGGCGGGCGCGGCCGTAATCAATGCGATAATATGGCCCGCGCGGCAAGCGATCGGCACCGCAAAACAGCGTGTCGGATTGGGTGATGATGAAGCTGTCCGGCAAAGCGAGGGTGACGGTGTCGGCCACCGCGGCAAATTTGAACTGCCGCAGTGCCAACGACTCGGGCAGTGAATCGGGGGGCGTGGCTTGCGCGAAAAGTCCGCCGGAGAAGGTGAGACTAAGAAAGAAGCTCAACCGCCACAGGCACCGGCCTGGGCGGATCGCCGGCAAACGCACTGCATGTGAACGGCAAGAGGCAGGCATGAAGTCAGAATTCAAACGCGATGAAAGATCATTTTACCGTCCGGGGTCTGGCGAAACCGGAACGAATTTGCTGGTCGCAATTGCCTGAAGCCGTCCTCCCTGATGCGTGCGTTGAAATATGGAATTTTGAAAAACCACCACGACCACGAAGACTTTCTTGAACCGCGAAGGCGCGAGGACCCCAAAGGAAAACAGGCCTGGTGCCTTGGCGGCCTCGTGGTTGCCCTTGGTTGCAGCCGCTGCAAGGTCAATTTGATTTCCGGGTCAATGCATAGACGAGCACGGCAAGGCGGCCGGCATCCAGCACATAGGCGCGCGCCACAGCCGCCTGCGTGCCGGCGGATGGCAGCGTTGGCCGCACAGCAAGCGCAACCGGCGCGCGCAGGCCCGGCGTGGTCGAATCGGCCCGGCCGAATTCGATAACCAGCTCGCCGCTGCGGCGGAAGCCGGCAATGCGCTGGTGTCCCCGATCGGCGACCAAAACCAGACCCTGCCACTCCGCCACCCCACAGGGGCGGTCGAGCAACCCTGCGCCCAGCAGGTCAAGGAAGTTGCCATAGGCATCGTAGATCATGATCGCGTGGCGCACCGAATCGCTCACGAATATTTCACCACGGCTGGAGATCATGATTTTCGCGGGCCGGACGAGGCCGCCCTCGCCCCAGTTGAAATCACCGAAGCTGGCCCTGGGTCTGCCGAAGGCATCGAAACGCAGCAGCCGGTTGAATTCATGATCCGCCACCAACAACTCTCCCTGCGGTGAAAGAGCCACCGCGGCTGGATAGCCGAATTGCAGGCTTTGCTCCTGCCCTGCTTCGCTGGAATAAGCGGCGATGAAATTCAAGTCCCGGTCAAAACGCTGCAGGCGGTGATTGTTGTAGTCGGCCACAATCACATCCAGGCCATTGCCGGCCCACACATCGACCGGGCGGTCGAACTGCCCCGCATCGAAGCCGAATCCGCCCACTTCCCGCAGCCACCGGCCTTCCGGATCACACTTGACCACGCGCTGATTGCCGGTATCGGCCACATAAAGATTGCCCTCGGGATCGAGGGCAATTGCTGCAGGCTGGGCAAGCGGGCGGGTGTTCAGGGTATCGCCGAGCAGGCTGCCGAGAAAGTTTGCCTGCACGGGCTGGGCGGCAGTGTTCGCAAACACAGTCACGAACAGAAACAGGAAAATTCCAAATCGCACAGGCACTCGCTGTGAGTTCACCCTGAAAAAGGTTGACCGGTTAACGGGCATCAGAGTATGCGACTACAGATTGTCAAACCCGTCACAGAAAATGCAGCGCAGACAACTTGTCGTCTGCTTGCAGAGAGTTTACACAGGATCGTAAGGTCAAGCCGCGGTCGAACCGTGGCGGAACGGCTACTCTTTGCGCAAGACCCTGCGGCTTCGCGTCCTTGCGTGTTTTGGCTTTTGGTTATCGCTTCGAAAAAGTTGGCCGCATCGGGCAGCCAGCCTGCGCTGCAACCTTTCCGTGGGAAACGGGCACCGGAATAAACTCCGCTACCAGACAGAGAGATTCAGGCCGGCGCTGAGCAGATAGCCTCCCACGCTTGCGCCTTCGAATCCGCTGCCGCCATCCGGCGTCGCGGAGGTGATTTCGAATTCCACGAAGAAGGCGGCGCGTCCGGCAAAACGGTAATCGAGGCCGAGATCGATGAAGAAACCGCTAGTGTTGCGTTCGCCCCCCGCTTCGGGAAACAGGCTGAGCGGGCCGGTTTCTTCGATGCGGAAAAAGGCCAGGCCGAAGCCGAAAAAATTGCCCATTTTGCCCGGAGCGCGATTAAGAAAGCGCACTCCGGCATTGATCCACCGCTCCCGCCACTGCAACTGCACTTTTGCGCCCTCGACGGTCGCTGCATGGTCGAGTGCAAAATGGCGATATTTCACCGCGAGATGCCAGGGCGTTCGGATTTTGACAACCGCAGCGCCACCCGGCGCCGGCCCACTGCGGCGACCATAGATGCGAGTAAAGTTGTTGTGATGGATGCGAAATATCCCGGCACTTCCGGCGAGTATCAGCCGGTCAGCGGTGCGTTCGCCAAATTGGGCGGCAGCGGTGCTGGCGCAGAGCGTCAGAGCAAGAAAAATGCGTTTTGCGGTCAACACAAGGTGTTTCTCCTGGCATGATGCCGGCGCGCGCGATCGTGGTGGCGACGGGCAGCATCACCCCAAAACAGTCACCGGAGGATCCCCGCGCCACGGCATGTTTGATATTGCCACAAGGCGCAGCGAAAAGACCGACGTGCTCAAAAGGCCGGACGGTTGCGAATGTAAAACACGGCCGCCGTCAACAGGATCGCCCACAAGAATGGGGTGGAGCATGAGATCCTGCGCCCGCTCTTTTCCCGCTGTAACAGTTCAGCCCCCAATTTGATCGGCCACGGCTTGGCGTGGCATTGCTGCAGAGCGCTTCCGCAGGATTGCAAGATAAAGCCACGGTCAAACCGTGGCGGAACAGGGTTGGCTCCCGGGTTTGCATCCGGCACATCGCCGCATCACGTTCTTTTGGAGGATTATCGGTGGTTTGCCATGCTCCTTTTGCTTGCGATTGCAGCCGGGCTGGCGTATTCAGCCCGCGGCCGTGCTCTGTCCGGCCTGGCCGGTCAGAATGCGCTGCACCGCCTGGTGTAGATGGCCGTTGGTTGAAAAGGCATTTTTGCCGTGAATGGTGGCTTGTCCCTGCCAGTCGGTGAAGCGGCCGCCGGCCTCTTCGATGATCGGCAAAAGCGGGCCGCAGTCCCATACCGACATGCGCGCGTCGAGCATGATTTCGGCACGGCCGGTGGCCACCAAAAAATGGCCATAGGCATCGCCCCAGGTGCGCTGCAGTTTGGTGAGGGCACACAAATGTTCTCGTGCTGCGGCATGGCCGAGTTTGTCCATGGCGAAGAAATCGGTGGCGAGCAGGGTGGCTTCACGCAATTCCGTGACCCCGGAGACGTGCGCGCGCCGGCCGTTCCAAAAGCAGCCATAGCCGCGTGCGGCCCAGACCATTTCTTCCAGGGCGGGGAAGTTGATCACGCCGAGCAGGACATCCTGATGCATTTCATAGGCCAGCAGCACGCCATAGAAGGGCACGCCACAAACGAAGCTGCGGGTGCCGTCAATGGGATCGATGTACCAGGTGCCGGTCTCGGACTTGGGCCCCGCGCCCTCCTCCTCTCCGACAATGGCATCGTGCGGGAAATATTTTGTCAGCCAGCGGCGAATTTCCTGCTCGGCACGCTTGTCGGCAATGGTGACGGGAGAGCCGTCGGCCTTGATTTCGGTGAGGGGGTGGGCTTGGTAATATTCCAGCGTGATCTTGCCGGCGCGCCAGCAGGCTTCGAGCGCGGCATCCAGGCGGGTTTGCAGGTTTTGGGCATTCATGACAGGGCAAGCAAAGCGGGCAGGCCCGTGGGCGGCCGGAGTTTGGGACTGGTTTGATGGCACTTTCTGCACGGGGCAGCGGGCATGCGGTGCCCGCCCCAAACGAATTACCCTCCGACCCTTGCGCTGCGGGCAAGGAAAGTGAGCGGAGGGTAAGTGCAAAGGCAACGAGGGCAGCACACGGCTGCCGGCAAAGCGAGTTTCACCGCAGTGGAAGCGGCAGGAGGCCTCTTCAACGTCCGACTTTTTTCTTGGCCGCCTTCTTGGCTGTTTTTTTCCTGGCAGCTTTGACAGCTTTTTTCCTGGCCGCCTTTTTTGCAGCTTTTTTGACCGTCTTTTTGGCCGTTTTCTTGGCGGCTTTTTTTCTGGCTGCTGCTTTCTTCTTCACGGCCGGTTTGGGGGCGGCTTTGGCTGGCATCGGCGCGGGCAGCGGTTCCATGCCGGCTTCTGGCATCCCGGCGCTCGTGTCCTCCTCTTCTTCCTCCTCTCCCTCCGACCAGGAGGAATCCGACAACGAGCCGCCAAAGGGTTCGTCCTCGTCAGACTCTGTCGGGGTCACCTCGGAATCCGCGGGATCGTAGCTCTCCTCGTCGTCGTCATCTGAGGGGGCGTAAGGCCAATTGTCCATCGCTTCCTCCACAAAAGAGTTTGGGAATTGCGTATCGCACGCGTGATTTAGGCTCGCTTAACGCACCAAAAAAAATAATCGTTCAATTTGCGATATGCAAGACGAATTTTGCGAGGCGCGAAAATAGTGGCATCAAAAGTGACGGCTGCCGGTGCGATTGGACGCAGTATGGGTGCGGGCCGGGGGCGCCATGTTGCAGCTGGTGTCACCGGCACGCGGACAAAATCTGCAAAAAAACCGCATTTTTTGCGGTTTTGGTGGCCCTCCCACGAGAAAACACTTGCCTTCACTGGATTTTCTATATATCTTAGCCGCGTTCATTGACACGCGACAAGCCCGCCGCCTGTGCACGGCGCGTTGATGCACCCGCGGTATCATTTGTTATTCACAACCTAATCGAGGAGAGAAGAGCAATATGGCAAGCGCAGGTCCCATGACCAAAGGACAATTGATCAAGCATTTTGCCGAAAAGTTCGATATGACGCGTGCGCAATCCATGGAGTGGTTTCAGGAGCTGGCCCGCCTGGCGGCCAAGGAGGCCAAGCGCGGCTTCACCATCCCCGACATCGGCAAACTGGTGGTGGTCAAGCGCAAGGCACGCATGGGACGCAACCCGCAGACGGGCGAAGCGATCAAGATTCCCGCCAAAACCGTGCTCAAATTTCGCATTGCCAAAGCCGCCAAAGACGCGGCGCTCAAAAACTGAGCGGGCCGCCGAACCTCGTGCCCGGCGATCACGCTTCAGCTGGCAGGGCAATGCCCTTTGTGCGCCGCCCTTTCCGGCTTTGCTCGTGCCTTCATCAACGCGTCTGATTTCAAAACCCATCCCGGCTCGCCGCGATGGGTTTTTGCATTCAGACAGGTACAGCCATGATTCAGCACCTTCGCATCGGCCTCGCCCAAATCAATCCGACCGTCGGCGATTTGCGCCGCAACCTCGAGCTCATCCTGAAATATCTTGACGCGGCGCGCCGCCAGGGCGTGCAGCTCATCCTCTTTCCCGAACTGGCCGTCACCGGCTATCCCCCCGAAGACCTGATCCTGCGCGATGACTTCGTGAGCGCCAACCTGGCGGCCATCGAACAGATCACCCGCGCCAGCCAGGGCTTGGTGGCCATCGTCGGCTTTGCCGAGCGCCTGGCGCACCGCATCTACAATGCCGCGGCCGTGTGCGTCGACGGCCACCGGCTCGCCACCTATCACAAAATTTGCCTGCCCAACTATGGGGTCTTCGATGAGCGCCGCTATTTCGAAGCCGGCAGCCGGCCGCTCGTCGTGCAGTGGGGCGCGCTGCGCATCGGCATCAACATCTGCGAAGACATTTGGACTCCGGCACCGATCGCGGAGTTTGAGGCCTCGGCGGGCGGCGCCCACCTGCTCGTCAATATTTCGGCCTCGCCCTATCACTTTCGCAAGGGGCTCGAGCGCGAGCACCTGGTGGCTGCCCTGGCGCGGCGTGCACGCGCCTACTTCGCCTATGTCAACATGGTCGGCGGCCAGGACGAATTGGTGTTTGACGGCCAGGCTTTTCTGTTTGATCCCGAGGGCCGCCTGTTGCTGCGCAGCGAGCAATTCGAAGATCGTTTGATCATCACCGAAGCGGCCATAGACACCGGTCTGCCGCGGCCGGCGCTGGGCTTGGCAGGACGTTATGAGCTGGCCGAGGCGGTGATTCCCCTGCCGTTTCTGCCCGCCGCTGGCGCTCCGCCGCCACCCGTCGTCGCGCGCGTGCGCGAAGAAGCCGATGAAATTTTCGCCGCCCTGGTGTTGGGCACGCGCGATTATGTGCGCAAAAACGGCTTTCAAAAAGTCGTGCTCGGCTTGAGTGGCGGCATCGATTCGGCGGTGACCGCCGTGATTGCCGTGGCCGCGCTGGGCCCGGAAAATGTCGTGGGCGTCCTGCTGCCCAGCTCGTTCACTGCCGCGGCCAGCAATGAAGATGCGCTCGCCCTGGCGCGCAACCTCGGCATTGTGACCCTCGCCCTTCCCATCCGCGACTTGATGGCAGCCTATGACGAAACCCTGGCGCCGGTCTTTCACGGCTGGCCGCGCGACGTCACCGAAGAAAACATTCAGGCACGCATCCGCGGCAACTTGTTGATGGCGCTCTCCAACAAATTCAACTGGCTGGTGCTCATCACCAGCAACAAGAGCGAGACCGCGGTCGGCTACAGCACGCTTTATGGCGACATGGCCGGCGGCTTTGCCGTCCTCAAAGACGTGCCGAAGAGCAAGATCTATGCTTTGGCCCGCTGGATCAACCAGCACGGCTTTCCCCAGCCTGTGATCCCGCCGCGCACCATTGAACGCCCGCCCACAGCGGAGCTGCGTCCCAACCAAACCGACCAGGACACGCTGCCGCCCTATGATCTGCTCGATCGCATCATCGAAGAATACGTCGAAGAGGATCGCAGTGTGCCGGAAATGATCAGCCGGGGACTGCCTGCCGGTGTGGTGCAGCAGGTGGTCCGGCTTATTGATCGCGCGGAATACAAGCGCCAGCAGGCTGCACCCGGCATCAAGATCAGCACCAAGAATTTCGGCAAGGACCGTCGCATGCCGATCACCAATGGCTTCAAACCCTGGGAGCCGCTGTGAGCGGCGTCGTTCCGGGAAGGTTCCAACCCCGGCTGGGCGGGTGCTTCAGCCAGGCGGTCCCGGCCAGCCCGTTGCAGTCTGCCTTCGAAATTTCCTGATTTCGGGCAGGTATGGAACAGCTTGCGCAAAACCGGCCGGCGCCGGCAAAACCGCTGCGACCGCTGCGCTGATTGCACCCCGCCGCCCGGCGCGGCATGTGACGAGGCGCAGCGGCCCGCCGCCCGGAGAGCTGAGACAACCGCAATCTCGTCCTGCCATGGCCTCATTATTCGTCACCAAAGATGACGTGCTGCTCTTCAAAGTCCGGCTGCGGGGGGCCGAAGTAACCATCGGCCGCGCCGAGGGCAATACCATCCGCCTGGGCGATCTTTCGGTTTCGCGCTGTCATGCACGCCTGCAGCGCGAACCCTCCGGCGACTATCTGCTTGAAGACAACCACAGCACCAACGGCATCATGTGCAATGGCCGGAAGCTGACGCGGCCGGCGCGGCTGCAGGACGGCGACGAGATCAGGATCGGCGCCTACCTGCTGCGTTTTGCCGCGGAATCCGGCAGCACCACCGATCATCTGCAGGCCTTGTTTGCGCCGGCAACCCGCAAAAGGGAGCGCAAGCCCCAGGCCACCACCGGCGGCGCACTGGTGAGTGAAGCCGGGCAACTGGTTTTCACGATCACGCAGGATCGCATTGTGCTCGGCAATTATGGCCGGGTCGATATTCAGGTGCAGGGCAAAGAGCCGCTGCGTGCCTCCCTGTTTCGCCGCGGCGATTGTTTCTTCCTGTGCAGCGAAACCGGTGCACCCTGCGTGCGGGTCAATGGTTTGCTCACCATGAATGCGGAAGTGCGCTACAACGACGTCATCGCAATCGGCGACCGTCATTTTGTGCTGCGCCGGACGTAGATCCCTGCAAAAAAACGCTTTTGCCCGGGGCGGCACGGTGCTATATTAGGCGGTGAAAAAATCCAGCGCGCGGGCGCCGGCGGGCGCCATCATGAATGCCTGATCTTTGGGAGCAGCAACGATGCGGTCCCTCCAACCTCGATGGTGCCATGGGATGAATCAAAGAGCAACTTTGCCGGTGTTCGCCTGTCTGGCCCTGCTGTGGCCCGGCTCTCCGGGAAGGCATGCTCCGCTGCAGCAGTCCGCCAAACAAGTCATTGCCCGGCGCGGCGACACGCTCAGCTTTCTGGCGCTGCGCTACTACGGCTTTTTCAATGATTCCCTCCAGGCGGTGCTGGCAGCCGCCAATCCTGCGAAGAACCTGAATGAGCTGCAGGCCGGTGACACGCTGACCTTTCCGCCGCGGCCGGGGAATCAAGCTCTCCCCGAGGTGCTGCAGAGTGCGGCGGCCGGCGCGGTGCTGACCTATCTGGAGGGTGAAGTGAGCTGTCGCCGGCCGCAGTACAGCCCGGCGTTTGTCGCGGCGCGGCCCAATCTGGTGTTGCGCAGCGGCGATGAAATCAAGACCGGCAAAAACGGCCGCGCGGAACTGGTGCTGGACAACCGCAGCGTCCTGCGCCTGGATGCCAATTCCCATTTGCGCATTGCGGCGTTGCAGCATGCCGGCACCTATCAAGCCAGGTTTGCATTTGCTGTCGGCTCGCTGTGGACCCGCATCACCAAATTGTTGCAGCAGAAGCCGCAAATCGAGGTCGAGTTTCCCACGGCGATTGCCGGGGTGCAGGGCACCACATATCGCACGGTGGTCGCGCCGGACAGCGCCACCACCGTGCGGGTATATGACGGCGCCGTCGAAGTGCGCAACAGTCCGGCCGCCGGCCGCCGCGGCCCGCCGCAACGCATCGGCCCGCCGCAGCAGGTACCGGGGCCCGCACAAGTATCACTCGACACCTGGATCAAACTCGTGCGTGCTTACCAGGAAATTCACATTGCCAAAAACGGCAGACCTTCGGATCCACGCGCGTTTCGCGACCAGGGCGCGGAGCTGGATTGGGTGCACTGGAATCAACAGCGTGACCGCGAGCTCGATACCGAGCCGTGATTTCTTCGGAAAAGGCATGTTTCCGGCCACGCCAAGTTTGTCATCCCCGAAGAGGCAGAACACGCCGGGAGGTGCCTTCTGCAAAAACACCATGCATTCCGCCGTGCGCCGGTGAATTCATGACAGCTCAGCCAAGCTGTGGCCGTGGCCTGCATTTGCCCCCACTGGTGAAGCTTCATGCCGCGGCCCAGCCGTGGCAGATCCTGTGTGGTGAGCTGTCACGGGAGATCACATCTGCGGGCGGAACGCGATTGCCAAACGTTGCAATGCAGCGGCAGAATCTTTTGGCCATGCCTTGTCACCGTTCCGAGGGGAATGGTGATGCCTGCTTCTCCGGTTTATGATGACCAAACCATCGCTTCGCCCCTCTCTTTCACTCATTGTCCCCAGTGTGCTGTTGTTGCTCGCCGCACTGCTACACCTGCGCCTGTTGCCGTTGTCAAACACACTGGAATGGTTCGAGCGCCAGAATCTCGATCTCTGCTTTCGGTTGCGCGGCCCCCTGCCTGCCGATTCGAGTGTGGTGCTGGTGACCATCGATGATGCCAGTCTCATGCGCGTGGGTGCCTGGCCGTGGCCGCGGCATACACTTGCCAGATTGCTGCAAAACATACTCGCGGCGCAACCGCGGCTGGTGGTTTTGGATGTCATTCTGCCGGCGCGGCCGGAGGAGGCCGCCGGCACTGCGGAACTGGCGCGGGTGATGCGCGACAGCCGCATGCAAGGCGGTGCCGGCGTGATTCTGCCCTATTACTTCTCCCGGATCAGCCGGCAGCCGGTGCCCGACAGTGAGCCACCACCCGCCCCCGTCGCCGCCAGCGCCCTCATCCTGTTCGATGCGCCGCCGCAGGAGGTGGCCCGGCTGCCGTGGTTGCATGCCGCCGGTCTCAATCATGCCTCGCTGGATTTGCTCTCTGCCAGCCTGCCGGGCGGCCACATCAATCTCATCAGCACGGAAGCCGGTGGCGGCGAGGTGGTGCGCTGGGAGGCACAGATCGTGCGATATGGCGGGTACTATCTGCCCGCCCTGCCGTTGCAGATTGCAGCGCAGGCGGAACAACTCACGCGCGGCCAAATTCGTTTGCAAGCCGGACAAGGGATTCAACTCGGCGAGCGGTTCATTCCCACTGATCGCGCCGGCTGCACGCTCATCAACTATTATGGCCCGGCGGGTAGATTTCGTCAAATTTCTGCGGTGGAGTTTTTGCAGGGCCGGGCGCCGGCACTCGCGGGCAAAATCGTTTTGGTGGGGGTCACGGCTGCCGGCACACAGGATTTTCTGGCTTCGCCCTTTGCCAGCCGGCTGCCGGGTGTGGAAAAACTCGCCACCTCCACCGCCAACATTTTGCGGCAGGAGATGCTGCAGCGACCGGATTATTTGGTGGCAGTGGAAATCCTGCTGATGTTTGCCGCCGGCATGCTGGCCTTCTGGGGTTGCCGGCGTTGGCCGCAGACCCCGGGCGCTGTCCTGCTGGCGGGGTTGGCGTTGCTGCTGTGGGTGCTTGGCTTTGCCGCTTTTGCAGGCGGCAGACTGTGGTTGCACAGCCTTGGCTTGGCGCTGGCGCCGGTTCTGACAGGCGGCAGTACGCTGCTGCTGGCAGAAAAGAAGAAAGGCCCGGCCGCATCTCCGGTGGTCCCATCACCCTCGACCGCGGTGACCGAGGTGATTACCGACCGCGGCGGGTTGCGCCGCCTCGGCCGATTCGAAATTATCGCCGAGGCCGGGGCGGGCGCGATGGGGAAAATTTATGCGGCGATCGATCCCACCATCGGCCGCAAAGTCGCGATCAAGATTCTGCATCCGATGCCCGGTCTCTCCCCCGCCGGCCGGCAGCGAATGCGTGAGCGTTTTTTGCGCGAGGCGCGCGCCGCCGGCAGTTTGAATCATCCCAACATCGTCACCATTCACCAGGCGGATGAAGCGGCCGGCCATTTCTTCATTGTCATGGAATTTCTCGAAGGCGAGCCGCTCGACGAAATGCTTGAACAGCAGGCACCGCTGCCGCTGCCGCGCCTGCACCGTCTGACGACGCAGGTCGCCAGCGCCCTGGATTATGCCCACAGTCGCGGCGTGGTGCATCGCGACATCAAACCTTCGAATTTGATGATCCTGGCCGGCGACACGGTGAAGATTTTGGATTTTGGCATCGCCCATCTCGCCCAGTCGACGCTGACCCAGGAGGGTGCGGTGTTGGGCACGCCCTGTTACATGTCGCCGGAGCAATTGCGCGGAGAGAAGATCGACGGTCGCGCCGATGTCTTTTCACTGGCGGCAGTGGTTTATGAGATGGCCACCCGGCAACGGCCGTTTGCCGGGGATAACGTCGCGGCGATTTCCACCCAGATTCTTGCAGGCCGGCTGACCCGGCCCACGACCCTCAACCCCAGACTGCCGGCGGCGTTCGATGAAATCCTGCTGCAGGCACTCCATCCTGATCGGGAACGGCGTTACGCCACTGCCGGCGCTTTTGCCGCGGCATTGCAGCGCTTGTTGTGATTGCAGCAGGATGGCGGCAGAAGCAGGGCGGGCGTGAAGATTTTGCAGAGCAGGCCCCGGCCTGCACCGTTTTGCCGGCAGGTTCGCAGCCCGCGCCGCGAGATGGGCGCGGCCAACCCGGTGTCGAGGCAAAACGGCACAGCGTGGACGGGAGAAACATGGCCGCCCCCCGTTTGTTGCGCACACGGATTCATCCGCGCCGGCGGGCGGCGGGACAGCAGGCCGTTGCATTGAACTTCAAGAGTGTGAAGAATGACCCCGCAACACAAAATCATCCTCGGTGATGCCCGTGCCATGACCGAGCTGGCGAATACCTCCGTCCATCTCATCATCACCTCCCCGCCGTACTGGCAGCTCAAGGATTACGGCCATGCCGGTCAAATCGGCTTCAACGACAGTTACGAGGAGTATATCAACCATCTCAACCTTGTCTGGCAGGAATGCCACCGTGTTCTGCATCCCGGCTGCCGGCTGTGCATCAACATCGGCGATCAGTTCGCGCGTGCGGCCTATTACGGCCGCTACAAGATCATTCCCATCCGCACCGAGATCATCAAATTTTGCGAGACCATCGGTTTCGACTACATGGGCGCGATCATCTGGCAAAAGGTGACCACCACCAACACCAGCGGCGGTGCGACCATCATGGGGTCGTTTCCCCATCCGCGCAACGGCATCGTCAAGCTCGATTACGAGTTCATTCTGCTGTTCAAGAAACCCGGCACAGCACCCAAGCCGGCACCGGCGCAAAAGGAAGGCGCGGCGATGACCACGGAGGAATGGAACGAGTATTTTCACGGCCACTGGAATTTTCCCGGCGAGAAGCAGAATCAGCATCTCGCAGCGTTTCCGGTGGAGCTGCCGCGGCGCCTGATTCGCATGTTCTCCTTCCCCGGCGAGACCGTGCTCGATCCCTTCCTGGGCAGCGGCACCACCGTGGTGGCGGCGCAGGCTTTGGGCCGCAACGCGATTGGATACGAAATCAACCGCGCCTTTCTGCCGGTCATCAAAAACCGGCTCGGCCTCGTGGAAGACAGCCTGTTCGGCGCCGCAATCGCGCCCGACGTGCAGATCATCGAACAGCCGCCTCGCCGCATCGACTTCCATGCCGAGATTGCAAAGCTGCCCTACATTTTCCGCGACCGGGTGAGGTTCGACCGGAAAGTCGATCCGCGCCGGCGGCATTTCGGCTCAAAAATCAGCGGCCGCGAGCAGGAAGAGATCACATATTACTCGGTGGCGCGCGTCGAAGCGCCGCATTTGCTCGAGCTCAGCGGCGGCCTCAAAATCCGCCTGCTGGGGATCAAGCCGCTTCCCGAAAGAGAACGCGCCGCAATCGAATTCATGCAGAAGCTGGTCGCCGGCCAGAAGGTGTTCTTGAAATTCGATCAGCCGGAATATGACGAAAACAACCGGCGCTGGGCCTATCTTTATTTGAAGAACAAAACCTTCATCAACATGCACCTGCTCAAGAGAGGGCTGGCAGAGGTGGACACCACGCAGGAATTTCGCGTCAAACAGCGCATGTTGCAGGTGGCGGGGTCACAAACCTGACCGGGCGCCTCCGCAGCCTCCGGCATGCGATCTGATGCGGCTGTTTATCCCATCCGGGTGGGTGTTCCCTGCTTCCGCCGGCTCCCCTCGTTTCGCCAGACACAACAACGACAAGCCCAGCGGCGCGGAATGTCGCCGCAGCCAGAACCGTTCAGCCGCAAAGATGGCTTCGAGACAGCGGTTGGCGGAACACAGTTTTTCAAAATCGGAGCGCGGCGGCTGCCGCCGTGCGGGCAGGGCTTTTTGCAGCAGCCGCAAGCCGGCGATGGGGAGAAAGAGCAGGCTGTTGTAATAGGAAAGGCGGAACGGCTGCAGGCGGGTGACTTGCAGCAGCCGCCGCAGGTGGGTTTTGTTGTAGCGCCGGCGGTGCTGGTTGATCTCGTCGTGCTCGCTCCAGAGCCACATGAACGCGGGCACGGTGATCACCACCAGGCCATGCGGCTGGAGCCAGCGCAAGTAATGCGCCAGGGTGGCGGCATCATCATCGACATGTTCCAGGACATCGAAGAAGGTGAGCACATCATAGCGGGTCTGCTGCCAGGCGGGATCACTGTCGAGGAAAACCCGATGGTGGCCGCGTTGCCGGCAGAGGGTGACGGCCTGCGACGAAATCTCGACGCCGGTCACGGCACCGAATTCGCGCAGCATTGGCAGCATGGCACCGGTGCCGCAGCCCACGTCCAACAGAGCCAGCCCGGCGGGACGTGACCGGGTCTGCCGGTCGCAAAGGTGCTCGGCGAGCAGCGTGCGCATGATGCGATTGCGCGCCTGAAACCACCAGTGCGAGTCTTGCACCTCGTTGAACAGGAGATAGTGCCGGTCTTCCATGGCGGGGGCGGGGGTGGACGAGGCGCAGCCGGCCGGGCTCATGTGCCGCGGCAGCCGGTGAACGGCTTCAGCCTTCGATTTCGACCAGCAGTTGAATTTCGCGCAACACGCCGGCGATGCGAAAACACTCGGCGAATTCGCCGTCATAGGCGATGGCCTTGCCGCGGGTGTGCGCCTCATAGGCGATTTTTTCAGCGTGCTGCTGGCTGCATGCCAGCGCCTTTTGCAACTGCAGAATGACTTCGTCGAAGGTGTGAACGTCGTCGTTGTAGAGAATCACCTTCCAGGGTTCGCCGATGCGGGAGCCGGTGTCATCTTCGACAACGGTTTCTTCATCGGCAACGGGAGTGGGAAGCCCCAGCCAGAGGCGCCATCGGGACTCCAGCCGGGGAGACAAGACAGCGCGACTGCTCATACGACTCCATTTTCGTTTGCCAGCGCGGCAATAATGCGCCGGTTCGCGGTGGAGAAGGCATATTGGTGCAGGTCACCAGGCGCCACCCATTTCCAGCGCTGGCAGGCCAGCGCCTGCGGCTGACCGCGCAGGTAAGCGCAATGGTAGACGTGCAGGGTTGCCCGAAAATGGGTGTAGCCATGCTCGATCGTCATCAGGCTTTTGCCGACTTTGACCTCGATGACCAACTGCCGGCGCAGCGCACGCCGGAGCGCGGTGGCATGCCGCTCACCCTGCTGCAGCGCGGTATTGGGGAACTCCCATAATCCGCCGAGCAGGCCGCGGGCAGGGCGCTGATTGATGAGCACCCGGCCACGCTTCCACACCAGCGCCACAGCCAGGTGATGATGCGGCAGCGGCGGCTTGCGGCGGCGCGCCGGCAATTGCGCCGGGTCATGCAGATGATTGTAGGCACAACAGTAGTTCTTTGCGGGACATTGCCCGCAGGCCGGGCGGCGCGGGGTGCACACCAACGCCCCCAACTCCATCATGGCCTGGTTCCAGTCACGCGCCCGGCCGGCTTTGAGCAGCGCTTGTGCCAGGGCACGAAAAAGTTTTTTGCCCGGTGGTTCGCGCGGGGGCAGTGTCACCTGAAACAGCCGGCTGAGTACGCGCTCGACATTGCCATCCACCACGGCCTGATCGCGGTTGAAGGCGATGCTGGCAATCGCCGCCGCCGTGTAAGGTCCGATGCCCGGAATCTGCAGCAGCCCGTCATAGTCGCGCGGCAGTTCACCCTGCCAGGCTTCATGAACATATTGTGCCGCCCGGTGCAGATGACGGGCGCGCGCATAATAACCCATGCCCTCCCACGCCTTGAGCACATCGTCAAGCGGGGCCCGTGCCAGCGCTGTCAGCGTGGGGAAGCGCTGCAAAAACGGGTCGTAGTAGGCCACGACCTTGGCGGTTTGCGTTTGCTGGAGCATCACTTCCGCGACCCAGATGGCGTAGGGGTCGCGTTGCCGGCGCCAGGGCAGATCACGCTGTGCCGCCGCGTACCAGTGGAGCAGCTTGTGTTGCAACGCCCGGCGTCGAGCAGGCGGGATGCGATCCAGGTGGACATGTAAATCGGGAATCGTGCGTGGCATCGTTTTTCCGCGGGCGAATGTAAGGCCGGACGGTGAGATTCGCAACTTGAAATTTGGCAGCCGGCCCGCCGGAAAAATTTCCAGAGAAAGAAAAGCAGTTGATACCGGCGGGTGAATTTTGTATATTGGCGCGCTTTCAAAATCACGTGATCACCCTTCAGCCATTCCAGCGCTTTCTTGTGGAATGGCTTTGCTTTATCCTGCGCGGGCAATCTCAACCATCAGACGGCGCCGTCTCACCCTGTTCAAGGAGCTCTCAGTCATGAAGCAGTACTATTTCACCGAAGCCGGCTACGAAAAACTGCGCAAGGAAATCGAGCGCATCGAAAAATATCTGAAGAACGACATCGCCAGGGAAATTGCAACTGCGCGCGAGCACGGCGATCTGCGCGAAAATGCCGAATACGAGTCCGCCAAGAACAAACAGGCCAACTACATGGCCAAGCTCGGCATGCTGCAGGAACGCTTTCAGAATGCGCGCATCATCCGCAAGGGCGACCTGCCGGAGGGCATTGTCACGCTGGGCAAGATGGTCACGATTGTCGACACCGCCACCAAAGAAACGGAAAAGTACATCATCCTCGGTGACGGGGAGACCGATTTGGAAAAAAACATCATCAGTTATCAATCACCGATTGCCCAGGCTTTGATGAAGCACAAGGTGGGTGACCTCGTCGAGATCAAACTGCCCCGCCGCATCAAGAAGGTCGAAATCGTGGCAATCACATTCTACGAAGATATGTAAGCGCGGCCGTGCCGGCCACCAGCGCATTTCTATTCCCACCGTTCCGGGTCGAGTTTGTCTTCCCTCTCCTGCCGCCACTCCTGCAGCCTGTGCCACACCCGCGCGATGAGGGAATCGGCGCGGTGCCCGGCGTTCTCCCAATAGAACAGCTCCAGTGCCGCCATGCCGGCACACGGCCGCACAATGACCCAATCCCATCCCCCGCCCAATCGCACGCCGTCACTGATGCCCGTCACTTGTTCTGCGAAATGTTCGAGCAGCCGGCGCATCAGGCCGGCTTTGAGCCCGGCCGGGCAGGAAAAGAATTGCCGGCCCAGGGCACCCGCCTGCCAATCGGCCGGCGCCAGGGAAGCGAGACGCGGCAGCACCCGGGCGAGCGTCAGCAGGGCATCCGGCTGGGCTTGCCAGGCGGAATCAATGATGCCGCCACGGCCATCAAAACCAAACCAGGATGCCAGGCCCTTCATGCGGGCAAACTCCGCAAAGCGCGGCTGCACACCCGCAAGCGTCAACACCCCCCGGCGGGCGGGCATGGTGCCGGCCAGCGCAGCCATCAGCCAGTTGAAAATCTGGACGGCAGAACCATCCTGCTGTTGCAGCATCAGGCTGAACAGCATATCGCTCACCGGCCGGCCGGTGTGTGCCTCACGCAACCGCAGCCGCTCACCGTTTCCGTTCAGCGAGAAACACCACTCCTCCTGCCGGTTGCACACGGTGTCGGGCCCTGCTGCCGGCTCATCCACCACGACGGCCAGCGGCCAGGCAAATACTTCTGCGAAGTGTGCGGCGAGCTGCGCCAGTCCGGCATCGCCGACATGAACGTGTGCGGCGGGTATTTCTGCGGATGATAGGGCGAGAAAGCCGGCCAGCGCGTTGAGATAGGTGCAGCGCACCTGTGCCGCATTCAGGTCTTCGTGCCGGCCAGCGCCCTGCGAAAGGGAGATTTCTTCGAACTCGAGGGCGCAGGTGGCGGCTGCCGAAAAATTGTGGCCTTGCTGGTCCAGCAGAATCAGTCGCTGCAGATTTGCCTCTCCAATCTTGCCGAGATAAACGCCGCCGGCACACTGGCGGGAGAGCAGTGCGTGCCGCGCCAGCGGGACGCTGGCTGGTTGCAACAAAGCCACTTCGCACCCGGCTGCAGTGAGCCCTTCCAGCAGCGGCGTGATTTCCGCTGCCGACCCCATTTCCGGTGACGCCGCCAGCAGAATCCTGGCGCGCCCGCCCCCGGCATGCGCCGGCCCTGCTGGCACGGCAACACGGCCCCGGCGGCGCTGTTGTGCAGCGAAAGCCCTGCCCAGCCAGTTCAGGAATTCCGCGCTGAAATGGGCTGCCACCACCTCCCCGCCGTCGATGAAGCGTCGCAAATAGCCGATGGGCAGCACACGCTGCGTGGGCACGATTTGCCCGGCGGCCACGCGCTGCCGCGGCGGCACGATGCCATTGGCTTGAATGACAGCATGTGCCTCAATCTGCGCGCTCTCGCCGATCAGGCTGTTCGGCAGGAGCCGGGCGGCCGGGCCGATGTGCGCATGGTCCATCACGATCGCGGAATCAATGGTCGCTTCTTCACCCACGCTCACATGCTCGAGCAGCACGCTGCGGGTGATGCGGGCATGCGGTGCAATCTGGCAGCCGCGATGGATGACAGATTGTGACAGCAGGGCGGTGCCGGCGATGTGACTCCGCCCGTCCCGGGTGAGTATGCCGCGTTGATGGCGGTGGCTGCCGGCTTCCGCGCGCGTCAGGAACGCGGCCGGCAGTCTGCCATCGAGAAATTCCAAATTGGCCAGGCGCAGGTCCTCCGGCGTGCCGACATCACGCCAGTAGCCGTAAATGGGGAAGCCGTAGAGCGGCGCGGCTTTGGCGGCAAGTGGTGGAAAGACGTGTTTTTCGAAGTGGACCGGCTCGCTGGATTCCGGGATGTGGTCGAGCAATTCCGGCTCGATGAGGTAAACGCCGGCGTTCACCCAGTCGCTGAACACTTCCGGCCAGGTGGGTTTTTCGAGAAATTGCAGGATGCGGCCGTCGGGCTGGCGCCGCACGATGCCAAAGGACAACGGGGTGGATTGCGGATACAGGGCGATGGTTGCCAGGCTGCGTTTGCTGCGATGAAACTCCAGCATGGCTGCCAGCGGCGCTTCGGCGAGAATATCGGCGGCGTGAATCAGGCAGGTTTCCCGCACCTGCTCGCGGATGAAACGCACACTGCCGGCGGTGCTGAGATCCCTTTCGAGGATGACATACTCGAAGGTGGCGTCGTAGGCTTCGCCGGTGCCGAGCCGGGCGGGGAAGGCCTCCGGCCGGTAATGCAGCAGAAAGAGAAAGTCCCGAATGTTCTGCCGGCGCAGGGCCAGAATAATGCGGGCAACAATGGGAAGATCACCAATGGGCAACAGCGGCTTTGGGCGGGTGAGGGTGAGGGGGTGCAAGCGTGTCCCCAGGCCTCCGGCAAGTAGAATCGCTTTCACGGCAGTCTGTTGTCGTTCGTGTGAGAAATTCAGTGGCAAAGAGGCAATCCGGCAAAACCATGGTGTGCAGGGGAATCATACTCGGTTCCGAGCGTGAAAACGGTTCGGGGTCCTGATCAATTCCAACAGCCTGGTTTAATTGAATCCGATTGTCTCGCCGTCCTTTACGCAATCAGTATGGTAGCTGCTCTCCGAGCTTTGCGGATGAATGATGCAGTTGCAGCCAATCGTCACGTTGGCGGGCACCCTCGCCAGCTTGCCCACCACCGTCAGGCCTTCGCGGAGATGGTCGGGGAAGCGGCGGTTGGGCCGGGTGCGATCGCCAAAACCGACACGGCAACCCCGGCGGAAATGGGTGAGCTTGTCGGCAATCACGAAGGAAAGCGCCGCCTCCGGCTCGATGACGCTGTCATGCATGACCACCGAATCGCTCACCACCGCCCCGCGGCCCACGCGCACGCCGGGCGAGAGCACGCTGTTGCGCACTTCGCCTTCGATGACACAGCCCTGCGAGATGATGCTGTTGCTGACTTTCGCGCCGCGCAGGAGGCGGGTGGGCGGCCGGTCGCCGGCACGGCCCTCTTCTTCGAGATTGGTATAGACCTTCCAGCGCGGCAGATCGAGGCCGGAGCCGGGCCGCAGCAGATCCATGTTGGCATCCCAATAAGCGAGCAGGGTGCCGACGTCGCGCCAGTAACCGCTGAAGGGGTAGGCGCAAACGGTGTGCGTCTGGATGACTTCAGTGATGATGTGCTTGCCGAAGTCATGCTCCGGAATGGTGCGCAGGCAGTGATAGAGAAAATCGGTGTTGAAGACATAAA
This sequence comes from candidate division KSB1 bacterium, assembly GCA_034506255.1. Taxonomy (NCBI): domain Bacteria; kingdom Pseudomonadati; order Candidatus Zhuqueibacterales; family Candidatus Zhuqueibacteraceae; genus Candidatus Coneutiohabitans; species Candidatus Coneutiohabitans thermophilus. The sequence continues at coordinate 59,067 of JAPDPX010000015.1, forward strand.
CGCCCATGGAGGCGAGATTGCTGCGCGCCTGTTTCGGCTTTTCCTCCCAGGTGAGGATGCGATCGTGGTCATCCACGGTGGCGATGCCGAAATGGCGGGTTGCCTCCCACGGCACGCGCATCATGGCGATGGTGAGCTCCGCGCCGCGATCTCTGTGAAAGTCGACCATCCGGCTGTAGTCCATGTGGTAGATGTGGTCGCCGGAGAGAATGAGCACCTGCGCGGCATCGAAGTTGCGAATGTAGTCGAGATTCTGCCGGATGGCATCGGCGGTGCCCTTGTACCAGTCGGAATCCTTTTCGCCGGTGCGCGGCGGCAGAATTTTGGCGCCGCGCATGCGGCCGACGAAATCCCACGGCTCACCGCCGCCAATGTGCTCCATCAGCGAGAGCGGTTTGTACTGCGTCAGCACGCCGACATTGACGATGCCGGAATTGCGGGCGTTGCTCAGGGTGAAGTCGATGATGCGATACAGGCCACCAAAGGGCACGGCAGGCTTGGCGCGCGCATGTGCCAGGATGTTGAGCCGGCTGCCCACCCCGCCGGCGAGCAGCATGGCCAGAGTCCTTTTCATGAGATCGACACTCCTGATTCATACCTGCGCTGCCGAAACCTGGCTGGCGTCAGACCGGGATGCACGATGCAGTTCGAGCCGATCCTGCAGCGCTCCGGAACATGGGCGCCGCGCCCGATCAGAGTGATGCCGCTGCGCAAAAGCCGGGGATACTCCTCATTGGCAAGCGTCGGGTCGCCATGGCCGATTTCACATTCCGCCGCCAGGCAAGCCTCGCTGTCCGCAATCACCTTGTGCAACCGGCAGCCGGCGGCAACCCTGGTGTCGAACATCAGGATCGAATCCTCCACCAGCACGTTTTCGCCGATCTCCACTCCGGGAAAGAGAATGCTGTTCTTCACCGTGCCGTGGATGCGGCAGCCGCTGTAGATCAGGGAATTCTCGATTTGGGCCGTGCTGCCGAGATGGGCCGGCGGCCGATCGCGCACCGCATCGTGTGCGAGATTGGTGCGCACCTGCCATTTCTCGGGATCGATCCGGGGATGCTCGCCGAGCATGTCCATGCTGGTCTGCCAGTATTCATCAATGGTGCGGGTGTAGCCCCAATAGCCCTCATTGCAATAGCCATAGACGCGGTGGCTTTTCACCATCTCCGGGATGATGTGACGGCCGAACTCGAACCCCCTGGGGTCCCCGGAAAGGTGCTGTTCCAGCACTTCCGCCAGCACTTTGGTGGAAAAGAGATAAATCGTGAGCGAGGCCCAGTAGCGTTCCTCCGGCCAGTCGGGAGGCGTCTCCGGCTTCTCGAGATATTCCAGCAGTCGGCCGCCGCGCCGGCCCGCTGCCAGGTCCAGCCGGCCCAGGCCGAAGCGCGAGGCTTGCGCACGCTCCGTCTGCGTGAAGGCGATGGTCAAATCCGCATGATGTTCGAGATGGAAATCGATGAGCGGGTTGTAATTCATCGAATAGACGTGATCGCCGGAGAGCACCAGCACGAGATCGGGATGGTGCACGCGAATAAAGCCGAGATTCTGGTAGACCGCGTCCGCGCTGCCACGATACCACTCCGAGGACAGGTGTTGCTTGAACGGCGGCAGGATGGTGACGCTGCGCTCCCGGCCCACCATTTCCCAGGAGGCGCCGTTGCCGATATGATTGATCAGGGAATGCGAGCGGTATTGCGAGAGAATGCCGACGTTTTCAATGCCCGAATGCATGAGGTTGCTCATGGGAAAATCGATCACGCGATACAGCCCGCCGAAGGGCACCGCGGCCTTGGGACGCATTTGCGTCAACACCGAGAGTTCATCGCCGCGGCCGCCGGCCAGAATCATCGCCAATATTTTTTTTCGCATATCCCACACCCAAGAGGAGGCCTGGTCAAACCCGGGTGCAGTGCCTTGCCTGGCTGGAAGAAAGTGCCTGCGGGCCTGCCACGGCTCATTTGCTGAAGATTTTTTCCATCAACCAGCCTGTGCCGAACACCAACACACCGGTTACCGCCAGCCGGGTCTCGGCTTTAAAGGCCGCCTCCCCCAGTGGATCGGAAAGCCCGGTGAGAATGCCCCACAGAGTGAGCGCCAGGCCGAGCATCTGAAAAGCCTTGGCAAAATACCACAGCGCCTGTCGCAGACGTGCCTCCATTGAAAAAATAAGAAGGGGCAAACGACCAGGGGAGCTTGTCCATCCGCGCCTCCCGCCGTTTGCCCCTTGTCGCTTGCTTCAACGTCACGATACGCCGAGCGGGAGAAAGGCGCCGGGATGGTTCCATTGTCCCATTTCCTCCCGGTAGCGGATGCTGGTGTCCACCAGCAACTGGCCGTCTTCGGAGAGATCGATCTTGACCCGTTCCAGCGGCCGCGGCGCCGGCCCTTCGAAGTTGAGGCCGTCCATCGTAAAGCCGCTGCCGTGGCAGGGACATTTGAACTTGCCTTCGGCCTCCAGCCAGCGCGGCGTGCAGCCCAGATGCGTGCACTGCGCAAAGATGGCATAGAACCCCTTCTCGTTGCGCACGATCCAGGTGCGGTAATCCTTCACCCATTTGGTGCTGACCGCGCCCACGGGATAATCATCGGGCAGCCCGGCCTTGAACACGGTGGAGGGCTCGAACAGCACGCGCGGAAACATGTAGCGCAGGGAGCCGAGCAGCATCGTGCCCAGGAAGCTGAAAAACGCCACCCAGCCGGCGCGCGACAGAAAGTTGCGGCGCGACATCCACAGCGTGCCGGGTGCCAGAGGTTCCGTCAGCGTCGAACGAGATCCCGGTTTGGCCTTGGTGGGCTCCGCCGCCGGGGGTGAAGGTTTCTTCTCGGCGCTGGCTGCCGCCGGGTCAGCCTTTTTCAGTGTCGCGGCCGAAGCCGCCGCTTCTTTCTTTTCTGCGGACACGTGCAACCTCCTCTCACTCGGATTCAATATGTGTTTCTGTCAGCAAAGAGATCCGGGGGCGCATGGATCACAAGACACCGCGTGCCGGCACATGGGAATCCAAACCTGCCCGGGCTCGGTGGCGCAGAGGAAACGCCGGCCCTGGCCTCAGGGTTTGCCGTTTCCCAGACTCAGCAGGTAGTTGCGCAAAGCCACGATCTGTTTGTCGGGATCGCCCTGCAGCACATCCGGCGGATAGGAATCCGGATAAAAGGACGGCATTTTGGTGCCCGGCTGCAGGGCCTGCGGATCGCGAATCCATGCCGCGATCCATTCGGGATTCAAGCGCTGCCTGGCCATGGCCAGGTCCGGTGCCCAGCCCTCGGGCGGACCTTGCGGCTTTTGTGCGCCGCGTTGATGGCACGAAAAGCAATCGAAATATTCGCGTGAAACCAGTTGTTGAGCGGCCCCGCGCTGCTCGGCGGTGATCTCATACTCCGGCAAATAGGAGAATCCCGTCGCTTCCCCTTCCAGCGCCTTGAAATACTCGACCAGGATGTTGGCCTCCTTGTCGGTGAAGGCAAAAGTCGGCATGCGCGTGCGCAACCACGGCCGGATTTCGCCGGTGCGCGGCTGTTTGAGAAAATTGAACAGCCACTCGCCCTGCACCTTGCGGCCCTCCCCGATCAAATCCGGCGGGGCATAGGCCGCGGCGGTGAACTCATCGAGGCCCTCCTTAGCCAGGGCGGAGATGAGCGCGGGCTTGATGTCCCAGCCTTCCCCTTCGATCAAATGGCAGCCGGTGCAGTTGTACCTGCGCACCAACAGGCGGCCGGCATGCACGGCTTCATCGCGGCCGTGCCAGGGCTTGACATAGCGCTCCCCGATCACGCGGCCATCCCAGGAGCGCAACAACACCGCGAGCGCCGTGGCATCCTCCTTCGTCATTTGAAAATTCGGCATGCGTTGCACCACCGCCTCGGTGGCATACAGCCGCGAGTTCATCAGCTTGCCGATGGTCCAGCCTGTCCAGGTTTTCTCCACCTGCTTGTTGGCCAGGGCATCGCCGTAGAACAATTCTTCGGTGGTTTTCGCGCCGAACTCATTGAGCGAGACCGACACCCGGCCTTCGTTCTCCAGGCCGGGAATGAGATGGCAGCCGTGACAGCCGAAGTTGCGCAGCACGGCCTTGCCCTGGCTGATCAATTCGGGGTTGCTGAGATCCGGCAGGGCCGCGCTGTAATCGCCGGGCAGGGTGATCTGGTCCTTGAGCGACACCAGATAGGCGGTGATGTCCGCCGCTTCCTGGTCGCTCAAACGCAGACTGGGCATGCGCGTGGTCGGCGAGAAGTGTTTGGGATTTTTGATCCAGTCATACAGCCACTGCGGCGAGGTTTTGGCGGCCACAATGCTCAAATCCGGGGCCATGTCGTAGGGCAGGGGGTTGGAGCGCAGCTCGCGATCCGCGGCCTCCACCACGTGACAGCCCTTGCAGCCCACGGTTTCCACCAGTTTTTCGCCGCGGCTGGCATCGCCCCTGGCCGGCATCGGCGCGGGTGTCCAGCCCGGTTGTTTGCCAGCTTCGAAGAGATAAGCGGTGGAGGCCAGGGCTTCTTCATGGGTGAACATGGGATTGGGCATGCGCGAATGCGGCCGCAGCTCGCGGTTGTTGCGCAACCAGCCGTAAACGAAGCCGGGCGACAGCTTGTACGCCACGCGGCTCAAATCCGGCCCGATGCGCTCCAGCGTCTCATAGCCGCGAATTTCATGGCAGCCGTAGCAGCCCAGATCGAAGACCATGCGTTTGGCGCGGTTGAGCTGATCGGCATGCGCCAGCCGCAGCTCCTGCCGGTGGCATTTGTTGCAGCCCGCCTGCACAAAGGCGCCGGTGAGCAGGGGATGCTCCCAATGTTTGGCAAAGCCATGCGCCATTGCCACGGTTTGCAGCGCCGGGCCCTGGCCTTCATGGCAGGGCGTGCAGCCGAAGCGCTCCACCGGATGAATGCGCAACAGGGTGTCGAGTGAGACGTGGCTGCGGAACGGTTCGGGCATCGTCTCGAAGCCCTTGCGGTTGGCGGCCACGTGGCAGGTGTGGCAGCGGTCGACATTGTTGATGAAATTGCCGAAATTGCCCTTGACGAATTCCGGCATCACCACCTGCTGGATTTTGATCTTGCGCTCGGCGATGCGGTCGAGGCGAAACTGCAGGTCATCGCGCACCTTGGTGAGTTGCGCCAACTGGCTGGTGATTTCATGGAGCTGGGCACGCTGCTGTTGCAGGCGTTCCACCACCGCGTGTTTTTCCGCCTCTGCCTGCTCCCATTTCTGCTTCCACTCCGCCACCAAGCGGTTGAGTTCCTCCAGCCGGCGGCCGTGCCGTTCATATCCCGCCTGATCGTGGTGGTATTGGGCCTCTTTGTAAAGATAGTACTCGGCATCGGCCTCGCTCTTGGCGAAGCGGTATTGCTGCACGGCCAGCGCCACGTTGCGCGCGGCTTGCGCCGAGTCCGCCTGTGCCTGCCGGTGTTCGGCGCTGTTGAGGGCGGCGCGCGCCTGCTGCAGTTGTGCCTGCAGGTTTTGGTATTGCTCCTTCAGCTCGCCCTCGTACAGTCTGGCATTTTCCGCGTCAAGCAGAGTTTGCAGACTGTCGCGCTCCAGGCGGTTGAACTCACGCTGGGTGCGCTGCCAGGGCGACCGCACCCAGATCATGTCGAGCACCGCCCAAAAGGTCGTCAACGCCAGCAGCGCACTGCAGATGAAATAGATGTGACTGTAGTCCCGTTCTTCGATCGGAATGTCGGAACGCTTCGCCAAGTCCGCCTCCTTAGACATTGAACCAGGGCGTTACCCAGATGTACTTGATGTTGAACGCGATCCGCAAAAACATCTTGATGACCAGGCCCATCATCGACAACAGCAAAAAGGCCGTGACGCTGTAGCGCAACGGCCCCAGCGTTTTGAGAATTTCGGACTTGTCCCGCTTCCAAAACCAGTAGATCGGAATCAACGCAAAATATCCGCCCACCACCGCCAGGCCGAACAACCCGGCGCCCAGCTTTGAGCGAATGCCGACCACCTCGTGCAGGTCGACGTTCACCATCGCCACCACCTTGTGCGGATCCCACAATTCCCACGGTGCGAAAAAGTTCCAGCCCGGGCCGCGCAAAAACGTGCCGAGCATGATCAACGACAGCCACAGCACCAGAAACCCGAAGAGAAAAATCGAAATGGCAAAAGGCCGCTCCTTGAAGGTGTAGTAGCCGTTGCCCTTTTTGTTGGGATCGATGTAGGGAATCGCCATCAAACCCATGATGATGAGCGTGGGCAGCACCACCCCGGCGATCCAGGGGTCGAAGTAAACCAGCATCTCCTGCAGCCCGAGAAAGTACCACGGCGCCTTGGAAGGATTGGGCGTGCGCGAGGGGTTGGCGGGCTCTTCCAGGGGGGCATCCAGCAGGATCGACCAGACGGTGAGGATGATCATCACGATGATGGCGGAGAGGAACTCATTGCGGGTCAGGTAGGGCCAGGTGTGAATGCGATCCTGCGCCTCCGCCTTCATCTTCTCGAATTCGCCGTTGGCAAGGCGGCGGTCGTTGCGCCGGGCCTCGCGCCACCACAGCCACACATAAAACGGGATGATGAACAGCAGTCCCACGATCGGAATGTTGTCGGGGTTCTTCAGAATATTGACGAGGTTTTCCATGAATACCCAACCTTCTGTGCGTGTGAAGCTGCCGCCTGACCGGCGCACCACAAACGCCGGTCAGCAGGGGAGTGCCTGGTTGTCAAGAGAGCAGGAGTGGTGCGCCATGTCACTGCATGAGCCGCACGGATGTCAGCGCGAGAAGCAGGGGGAAAACGGCCGGCGGAAAGGGCGGCACGACTTCCCTACAGCGGGCCGGAAATGCCGCCGTCTTTGCGGACGCGCCAAAAATGCACGCCCATGAAAACCGCCGCAAACAACGGCAGGAAGATGCAGTGCAACACATAAAAACGCAGCAGTGTGGGCGGGCCGACTTGCGTGCCGCCCAGCAGCATGAAGCGCACGTCGTTGTCCGGCTTCATGCCGAGCTCGGGGCCGAACGGGCCCTCATGGCCGAGCAAGGGTGTGGCGCGCGCCATGTTGGTGCCGACCGTCACCGCCCAGATCGAAAGCTGATCCCACGGCAACAGATATCCGGTAAAGGAGAGCAGAAGCGTGGTGGTGAGCAAGATAACGCCGACCACCCAGTTGAATTCGCGGGGGGGCTTGTAGGAACCGGTGAGAAACACGCGGAACATATGCAGCCAGACGGCGATCACCATGCCGTGCGCCGCCCAGCGATGCATGTTGCGCAGGAACATGCCGAACGGCACGTCGAACTGCAGATACTTCATATCCGCGAAGGCGTATTCGGCGGTGGGGCGATAGTAGAACATCAACAGGACGCCGGTGACGGCGGTGACGAGAAAGAGCAGAAAGGTGATGCCGCCCATGCACCAGGTAAACCGGATGTACGTGCCGTGGCGGGGAAGCTTGGTGGGATGCAAGTGCATCCAGAAATTGTCGAGCACTTGCAGCAGGCGATTACGCTGGGAATCTTCGTAATCATGACGGAACATCGACTTCCAGACTTGAGACTTGAGCAGGCTCTCCCGCATCTTGTTGATGACTGCTTGCATGCCCTCTCCTCTGATGTGGTTCCGTACCAGCCAGATTCGATTTTTGAATGGCGCGAATATAAACGAAAAAGTCTTGATTGTCAAGCGGTAAGCCCCGGCCGTCCCTCCCGCGCTGCCTGCGGAACCCGGCGACGCGGGGAAATCCATCGGCGCGAGGCGTTTCCGGCCGGCACCGGCAGCGTTGCTGAGCAGGCCCACCCCGCCGCACGCGATTGCCCGCGTCGCCATCTCTCCGTTGCTTTTGGAGTAGCGCAGGCATCTTGTCCAATGTCAATAGTTTTCAAACAAAGCAAAAAACTCTCACGCAAAGCCGCAGAGAGGTTTCTGCAGCAATTGCCAAACAACAAGCCTCAGCACCACAAAAATCACACAAACCACCAGGTTTCCCTCATGCCCTTGGCGGATTGGGTGGTTCAAAAATCTTCGCGGTGACAGTGCCGTCCCCTTTCTGATCTGCCATGATTTGGCCATGGCATTCCTACAGAGAGCCTCCGCAGGATCGCAAGATAAAGCCACGGTCAAACCGTGGCGGAACGGCTACTCTTTGCGAAGGCCCTCCAGCTTCGCGTCCTTGCGTGTTTTGGCTTTTGGGTTTTATCACTTCGAAAAAGTTAGCAGCATTTGGCATCTTGCCTGCCTGCAGGCTGAAGGGCCGGCCTACGGCGTTTTCGTGGCACACGTTTGGGTTATCTCTGGGCTTGTTACGATCCCCTCGCCAGGCTGGTGCTCTTTGATTATCGTCCCGGCCGCGATCGTGCCGGGCCCAATGAGCTGCTCAAAAATTTCCGCGGCTATCTTCAGATCGACGGTTATGACGGCTACAACGAT
>JAPDPX010000016.1 GCA_034506255.1 candidate division KSB1 bacterium
GCTCGTTCGCTGCAATACTGCTCCCTGTCCGGAGAGGGCCTTTCTCAGAAGATCTATCCCGGCCACAGGGCCGTTATCTGAATTGCCATTCGGTTGCCATTTCCGGCTGGTCGCCACAAAAGTGCGCACTAAAAAAAGTTCGAAAATACCTCTTGCTTCGGCAAGCTTCAAGATGGGTTCACCGGGTGGATACTGCCAGGCCACTCGAATATGAGCCTCCTTGAACTTTTGCCTCTTGCGTTCATTCCAATTGGAGACCGCTGATATTGCCGAACTCTCATCGGTCGCGGATGGCTCGGCATGGCGGGCAGCCCAATGGACGGTGGCAAGTAATTCCATGCCGTAGGGAGTTTCAAAACCTTCGATGATTTCTGCGACTCTCGCCAGCCGCTCTCTTGACTCGTCATTCTCCCTGAGAAACTCCTCTGCCTCCTCGACCACTCCGGGCAAAAGCGCGATTTCAGCGTCCGGCTTCTGCTGGTCCCCATAGCCGCGGATGAAATGTCCCTCCAGCCGTTCAAGCACTTTGTTCAAGTTTGGCGCAAAGGGTCCGTAATGCCCGGCATGATAACGCAACCGGAGCGGTTCTCCCGCCTCTTGCAGAAAATAAGCAAGCTTTTGGATTTCCAACAGGGTCATTCGATAAGAAAGCTCGAGATATTGTGCCATCAGCTTGATGAGCATGGCGCGGGCAGCCGTCATCGCCGGTCTGGGGGTGTGTACCGGCATCTTGGCAGGAGGCGGTGAACCATGCGGCACATACAAAAGCAGATCAACTTCGGGCACATTGGCAAAAGCTTTTCTGATCATCGGTTCGACCACGCTCCACTGCAAACCACCGAGTCCACAGCCCAGTGGCGGGACCGCGATCGTCTTGATATTCAATTTTCTTACCGTTTGAACGAGCGCGTGCAGACCGGACTCGATATCTTCAATCCGCGACTTGCCGCGCCAATGCCGTTTGCTGGGAAAGTTGATGATGTATTTGGGGCCAAGCAATTGCCCCGTTTCAAACACGAACATTTCGCCCGGCTTGACATTGTGGGCACGGCAGGCTTTGGCATAAGCTTCAAAATTCTTTGGGAAAGCCTGCTTGAATTGCAGCGCAATTCCCTTGCCCATGTAGCCGACACGGTTGACGGTGTTGACCAGGGCCTCGGCATCAGCCTCGACAATGTTGCCTTGAACAATTTTGATCATTGCCGCCGCCTCTCAATAGTAGTACCAATCCCTTCTGATCCTGACCGGCCGCCGAGCCTCCGGCGGGTATTGCTGCAGAATCTGCTCGATTTGGTTTTGATTCCGGCATTCATCACCACAATTTCTCTGATCAACGACCAGTCACAGAACTGATAAATGAGAAACTCTGCTTGCTTGCGCCTTTGTCTGTCCTTGTCGTCCTGCGTATCCGCCCAATAGCGCAGGTTGACAGCCGTCCAATCAACCTTGTCAAGATCGCGAAGGTCATTGTACCATTGCGTGAAGCTTGCCAGCCCGTGTCCATCAGCAAAGACAAAGCGAGTTCCATGCTGCTGAATGTCTTGTGCCGTGGCAATGAGGTAAATCAGCGGCTCCTGACCCTCTGCGTAATCTCTCACCTGCCCCGTCTTGAGCTGCAACAGCATGGGGGAGAGAAAGCCAAAATAGAACGAGACGTAATCATGGATGGTACCTCCCGGGCCACAAGGAATTGCGGTCCGCTGCCGGCGGGATTGGATTTCCATGTTGTGAATGACTTTGTAAGTCAGCCCGTCGGCAGGGGTGTGGTTGGGCGCGTAAATTCCACCTCGCCGCAAACAGATGTGAAGATTGTCCTGGTGCATCAGCCTTAAAATTGTCGTGGGAGTGGGTGCCGGTTTCAAGGCTTTCTTTCCTCAATAAAAATGACTTCTGAGGACTGTTGCGGCGAAAACTAAACTTCTGTCAAAATATTGCACATATAACGGCATTTTCCAATCTGTTTTTTCGGCAAGTGGGCGGGTAGCCAGCGTGAATCTCTGGTTCCTGCAGCATTTACGAAATTCTTCACAACCTCAGAAAGCCTGCAGGCGTGCTGCAACCGACTGCGGCAAGAGACCGCGGCGCTGCAACAATCCCGGGAGTCAATCCTGTTTTCCTTTTCACCTCGCGGACAATCTTGCGGGATTGCGAAGGCAAGGCCAAATGCTTCGCAGGCATCCTGGCTGAATGCCCGGAGCCGTGACTGCCTGCTTGCAAAATTCCAACGCCCGCAGCTCACGCCGCCCGTGCCTTGCGCAGCGGTATGACCACCAGGGCAAACACGATGACGCCGAACATCAGCAGCGACATCCACGCCCCGCCGTTGCCGGCGACAAAGTCGAATTCCGCCACGCCAAACAGCACCTGGGTGAGCGAGGTGAAATCCTCGAACGCCAAAACCAGGCCCGCCAGCAGCACGCCGGTGATCGCCTCCCCGGCGATCAACCCCGAGGCGATGAGCGTGCCGGTATTCTCCACAGTTTCTTTGGCCCCTGCCGCCAATTGCCTGGCCGCCATCCAGCGATCGACAAACAGCCGGATCAAACCGCCGGTGAAAATCGCGAAGGTGGTTTCGAAGGGCAGATACATGCCGACCGCGATCAACATCGGTGAGGGGGCTTTGAGCAAAATCAGCGCGCCGGAGAAGCACATGCCGAAGATGATCAAGCCCCACGGCATCTCACCGCCGACAATGCCCTTGGCGAGCTGCGCCATCAAGCCGGCTTGCGGCGCCGGCAGCAGGCGGTCGCCAATGCCGATGCCGCCGCTTTTGAGATTGCCTTCGTGCAAAATCATGATGGGCGCCACCAGCACGAAGGCCACGACAATCGTGCTCAGCAGGCAGGTGATCTCCATTTTGCGCGGCGTGCCGCCCAGCAAATGGCCGACCTTGAGGTCTTGAATCATGTCCCCCGCCATGGCCGTGGCGCACGCCACCACCGCGGCCACGCCGAGCACCGCGCCCACGCCGCGCAGCCCGGTCACGCCGAAAGCCACCATCAGCAGCGCGGCGATCACCAGCGTGGAAAGCGTCAAGCCCGACACCGGTTGATTCGAGCCGCCCACCAATCCCACCAGCCAGCCGCCCACCGCCGACAGCAGGAAGCCCATCACCAGCATCACCACCGCCGAGACAATCGCGCCGGTGACACTTTGGCTGAAATAATAGTAGAGCAGGCCCATGGGAATCACCAGCACGGCCGTGGCAATGAGAATGATCCTGGGATCGAGATCCTGTTCCAGCCGTGAGGGGGAGGCCACGCGGCTGCCTTTGCGCAACGCGTGCTGAAAGGCCTCGCGCAGCGCGCCGCGCAGCCCCCACATGGTTTTCATCGCACCCACAATCATCGCGCCCACCGCAATCGGCCGCACCTGGTTGTACCAAATCGAAAAGATGACCTCGCTCATTTCCGGCGAGGCGCCGGACAGCATGAGGCGGCCGGGCAGGTCCGGATTGAGAAACACCGCCAGCGGAATGAACACCAGCCAGGCGAGCACGCCGCCGGTGAAGTTGATGGCGGCGACTTCATAGCCGATGATGTAACCCACGCCCAGGAGCGCCGGCGAAATCGCCGGAGTCGCGAGCCGCAACGCGCCGGTGTGCGCCACCTCGCCCATGGGGGTGCGGTTGCTGCTGAAATGATGAATCACCGATTGCGGCAGGTGGATGACCCATTCCAAGCTCTCGCGAAAAATGGTCAGGCCCTTGCCGTCCTTGAAGATTTGCAGCAGCATGCCCAGGCCCATGGCGCCGAAGATGTACTTGGCCCCGCTTTCGCCGTGCTGGCCGGCCTTGACGATTTCAAAGCAGGCGCGGCTCTCCGGGAAGGGCAGGTCGGAATCGACGGTGAGCGTGCGGCGCAGCAGGATGATGAAGAGCACGCCCAGCACCCCGCCGATGAGCAGCATCAGCGAGGTTTCCCAGTAGCGGAAACTCGTCCACAGCCGCTCACCGTTCATTTCCACGATGACGAAGGCGGGCACGGTGAAAATGGCGCCCGCCACCAGCGCCTCGCCCACCGCGGCGGCGATGCGCATGGTATTCTGCTCGAGAATGCTGCCGCGAAAGAACGGCAGGCGAAACGCCGCAATCGCAATCACCGCCGCGGGAAACGTCGCGGACACGGTTTGACCGGCTTTCAGTCCAAGATAGGCATTGGCGGCACCCAGCACTGCGGCCATCACCAGGCCGAGGATGAGCGCCTTGGCCGTCATTTCCGGCAGCGAGGTTTCTGCGGGAACATAAGGCTGCTCACCAGGTTTTTCCGGCATTCCTTCCTCCCTTCGGGTTCAGGTTGTGTCAAACAAAGGCGCGTCATGAGAGCGGCGGCCATGAGCCACCCCTCGAGGCTGGCATCATGCAATACTCTCGTTCTGAACGTCGGGCTCCTGAGGGAGCTGGTGCAAAAATTCTCAGAAGAATCCCCCGTCTCAAATGAGGTTTCGTGGCAGTTGCCTTCGACGCGGAAGGGGCGACGGCGCAAGACTCGCGCTAGGGCTGCAGCCAGTAGCTCATCTTCACCAGCACCACATTTTCCGCGGGCAGGGAGAAGGTTCCGCGAAAGTCCCGGCCCACCGGGGTGTAGAAATCATCGTGGGCGCCGCGGCGCGCCTGGGTCCACACCAGGTAAAGCGTGCTGCCCGGCCGGTATTCCCAGCGCCATACCAGGTTGAGATGAAAGGAACGGTTGTTGAAATCGTGGTTGCCGTTGTATGCCTCGGGCACGAGCGTGGTGGGTGAAACCAGCCGTGCAAAATTGTCGAAATGGCCCTTGGCCAGGAAGGTTTGCGCATAGAGCTGCAGGGTGAGATCGCGGGTGAAAGTCAGGTTGCTGCGCAGTGTGAGATTGTATTCTTCGGTGTCACGCCGGCCGAAAAGGGCGTAGGGGTTTTGCAGGAACAGGGAATCCGGCACATTGGGCACCCAGGCGGTGCGATTGCGGCTGCGACCAAAGCCCAGCTCGCTGCTGATTTGTGCCCAGGTGGTGGGCCGCACTTCGATTTGCAGATTGGCCCGCCACTGGCGGTGGCCACCGGCATCGCGGAGATAGTTTTGGGCAAAGCTGGCGATGAGGGAGCGGCGGGGGTCGGTCGCGACGCCGCCCTCCACCATCAGATAATCAGGCTGGTGGTACAGGCCGCGGCCACGCGACTCACGATCATCATTGTTGTTGAAGGCGTATTTGACGCTCAGGTCGGTGTTCCAATAATTCCACCATTGCGCAACGGCGCTGAGACTGGTTTCGCTGATGAGGCGGGCGCCGTCGAAATTCCAGCGCAGATGCCCCAGGCTTTGGAGATGCCACTGGCGCAGCAGGCGGCCGGGTTGGTCCTCTTTGTAACGCAGTGTCAGCACCGTGCCGTAATCATTGGGACGGAAGAAAAAACCGAGGTCGTTGATGTTGTAATGCCGCGTGGTGAAATCGCCGCTGAGCGCGTAAAGCCAGTGGGTGCCGCCATCCTTGCCGAAGCGCAATTTGCCGGCGGAACCGCTGATGCGGCGGGATTCGCCCTGCGTGGTGTGGGAGCCGGCCCAAAAGCCGTCGATCACGTAGCGGCTTTGCTGGAAGCGCAGATTCCAATCCACCCCGCCGGTGAAAGCGGGATAACGCTGCGCGCGTGCCACCGCGGTGGCCATCATGCCCACGGTGGAATGGTCGAGCAGATCCTGTTTCAGACGGACCAGGCTGTAACTTGCCGCCGGCTCGCTGATCAGCGCCTGTTCTTCATCGGTGACGGCTTGCAACATGCCAAAGGACAGGCCGCGGCTGGTCTTGCCGGTGAGTTTGGCGGCCCCCAGAATGGTGGCGGCCTCATTGCGGCCGGTCAGCGGCCGGCCGATGCGGCGCGAATAAAACAAGCCCGGCCCGAAGTCACCGCCAAAAGTGGTGAAGCGCAAAATCTGTGTCCCCTCGATGAAGAACGGCCGCTTCTCTGGATAAAAGGTCTCGAACGTGCTGAGATTCAGCACCGCCGGGTCGGCTTCCACCTGGCCAAAATCCGGGTTGACGGTGAGATCGATGGTGAGATTGCTGGTCAGGCCGTATTTGAGATCGAAGCCGGCAGCGCTGCGAAAATCAGCCGCATTCGATCCCGGCGGCCGCAAGGCGGGGCTGGTAAATTGCCCCTTGGCCACCGCATAAGGCTGCAGCTCCACATGCCGGGGATTGGGCAGGCGGCCGTGCAGCCGCAAATGCCCAAAATGCGAGACGAAACCATTCTGGCTCTTGCGCACCAGCGCCCAAAAGGAGGTTTCCTGCTTGCGGCTGATGCGGCGAATGACATTGAAGCCCCACTCGTTGTCGCCGCCGGCCGCAGGGGTGTAGCGCAGCATGTTGAAGGGGATTTTGAACTCGGCCGACCAGCCGCCCGCAGGCCGGCCGTTGCCGGCAAAGGGGGCGTGGCTGTGCAGAATTTGCGTTTTGACCTCCCAGATGGCATCCCACGAGTTGTCTTCCTCCGCGCCGTCATTGTATTGCAGAATGTCGATTTTGACGCCGGAGGCCAGCACGGTGAACTCGAAGGCGGTTTTTTGATCGTGAAAGCTGTCGAGCCGAATCGAGATGAAATCGGATTCGATTTCGTTGTCGCGGCGCGTCAGGCGGGCGACGATCTTGTCCGGTTCGGCATCGTACATCATGCAGCCGAAATAGATGGCCTGTGCGTCATACAGAATGCGGATCTCGGTTGGCTCGCTTGCAGGCCGGCCTTCGAACGGCTCGTATTGCAGAAAGCCGTTGACGGTCGTGGCTGTTTGCCAGACCGCTTCCTCGAGGCGGCCGTCGATTTGGGGTGGCGTGGTGGTGGGCGTGGCAATGGCGAAACGTTCGTTGTCGCCGGCATGGAGAGCGGTGCCGGGCAACATGCCCGCAGCAAGCAGCAGCAGAACAATTTTCTTCATTCGACCTCACGGAAAGTCATCCGGCCGGTGGCGCTTGCAGGCAGGCGGCCCCGCAACCGGCATTTGAATCCTGCACGACACATTTCAGTCAATTGCCGCAAGACGCAGCCAGTTTATGGCTTTTGCCCCAGCCGCTCGAGATAGAACCCGGCGACGGCGCGCAGGCGGTGCACGAACGATTCTTCGTGCACGAGCGTGCCGAGAATGCCGGCCTTCAAGCGCGCCCATTGCCAAAGGCAGAAATCAAACTCGCCGCGTGCCCGCCGGCGCAGCTCGACCAGCACGAAAAAGTCGCCGATCTCCGCCAACTGCAAGCCCCATTTGCTCACCGGCGAGACGTTTTGCGCCAGCAAGCGCACGCTGGTGCCATCACTCTGCAGGCTCGCGCGGTAGATGACGCGCCCCAGGCGGTTGTCAATTTGATAAAAATAGAAGGCGGTGTCAACAGGCAAGCTGCGAAAGACGGGCGCAGGCACAGCCGAACGCGCGGCTGGATGGGCCAGCACGGCGCTGACTTTGAACAGCGTGGTGTGTTTTTTCTCGGTCCGGGAATAATATTGCAGCCCGGTGAGCCGGTGCAGCGCCGCCAGGCTGTCGGCGATTTGCAAAACCGTGAGCCGGCTCTGCACCCGCCCGCGGGCACGCAGCAACAATTTGAAGGGCCGGTGTCGGGGAAATTCCACGGGCAGCGTGTCCGCGCCCAGCTCCTGCAGTTTGTGAAAAATTTCCACCCGCAGCGAATCGCCGCCACTGCCGGCTGCCGCCATGACCGGCCGGGCAGAAACGCAGAGGGTGAGCAGCAGCACCGTGCAATGCTGCCTCATTGCACCTCCCTGCGAGGGCGGAGCTTCTTCCCTGCCTTCATGCCGATTTCCGCTGCCGGCCGCGCACGCGCAGCCGCGCGAGCAAAGGCTCGAGCGCAGGCGGCAGCGCGGATTCGCTGGTCTCCAAAGTGTGCTGGCGGTCGTTGTTGATCACACGCAAGCGGTAATGAAACTGATCGGCCGTGGCCGCGGCATTTTCCAGATGGCTGGGCAGCTCGAAAAAACCCGTGGCCTCGACCAGTTGCTGCCATTCGCGTGCTTCCTCGGGCGGCAATGTTTCGGTATCGATGACCGTCGTGACCCGGCGGCCCATGAAACCACCGCTGCGTTCAAAGTGAATCTGCATTTTCGGCCTCCGTTGTCAGATTCTCCCGGCTTGCCAAGTCGTGGCGGCATGTCAACATTGCCGGGTGTGGCATCTTTGTTCTTTCAGCGCCGGAGCGCCGCAGTCAGCACACTCACCGGCACCAGCAGGCAGCCCTTGTTGCCGCCGCCGCCACCCGGCTCGGCGATGGTGAGGCCCACTTCCGCCCAGCCGGTGCGCACCGCCTGCTGCTCCAGGCTGCCCCTGCCAAAAAGCTCGCCGGCCACCTGATAAGTGAGATTGGCCGCCTCCTGAAAATCGGAGCGCGTGGCGAGTTTGTCGCGCAACGTGACATACCAGATGCGGCCGGCTTTTTCCCAGGCATGGCCGCCCAGCTCGCGCGCGACGACGTAGAACGCATGATTGGGAATGCCGGAGTTGATATGCACGCCACCGTTGTCATAGTCGACGTTCCGGTAGGCGCTCATGTGGGCCGGCTGTGGATCCTCACCCAGCACGGGATCGTGGTAAGCCGTGCCCGGCGCTTTCATCGAGCGCAGCGCCACGCCGTTGACGTTGGCAGTAAGCAGGCCCTGGCCAATGAGCCAGTCGGCCTCGGCCGCGGTTTGATGGCGCTGGCGTTGCTTGACCAATGCGCCGAACACGTCGGAGAAGGATTCGTTGAGCGCGCCGGCCTGCTCCCAATACACCAGCCGTGCCTCATGCTGGGTGACGCCATGCGTCAGCTCGTGGGCGATGATGTCCACCGCAATGGTGAAGCGGTTGAACAGACGCTCGGCCACCGGCAGATCCTCATCCCCGTCGCCATAGACCATTTGCTCGCCGTTCCAGAAGGCATTGTCATAGCCCTGGTCGTAATGCACCGTGGAAGTCAAGCGCAGACCGTTGCCGTCGATGGAATCGCGGCCGTAGACTTCTTTGAACAGTTGATACGTCGCGCCCGCGCCCTCATAGGCTTCATCCACCGCCGGATCGCCGCTTGCGGGTTCCCCCTCACGGCGCACCTTCTGGCCGGGCAGGGACTTGCCGTGGCGCGCGTCATACACCACGCGCTCCAGTTGTTCCGCACGCGCCAATTTGGCGAGGGTGACATGCTCGGTCAGCGTCTGACGCTGGCTGCGGAATTGTTCGGAGACTTCCAGCGTGCGTCGCGCCCATTGTTGCTGTGCCGGCGTGCCGTGCTCCGCGATGCGCTTGAGCAGGTGTGGCGGCACGATGCATTGCATCCGGTTGCCGCGAGTGTGCTGATGCATGGACCTTGCCTTTTCAGGAAGAGTAAGCGGTTCGAGCTTGCATTATCGGCGGACACGTCTTGTTAACGCCGCCGGCAGTATCGTCGCAATCGGCCTCAACTTACAACAAAACCGCAGAAAGTCAATCGCCAATTTGGGGAGTTGTGATCTGCCCGGCAACTGCCCGTCCTGCCAGCTCGATCCGTCGCAACCGGGCTGTGCGGCTCCGACACCCGGCATCTCCCGTCATTGGGGTTTGGAATAAGCGCCTCTGCCCGCTGGGTCATGCTGCCAGTCTCTCCCCGGCTTTGGGGGGGAACCGCCGATTGCAGAGAAGATTCTGTGCCGGAGTAGATGCTTGCGGGATCACAAGCATGGCGATGCTCCGCACCACAAAAATCACACAGACCGCCAGGTTTCCCCTCGTGCTCTTGGTGGATTGCGTGGTTCGAAAACCTTCGCGGTGACGGTACCGTGCCCTTTCTGATCGGTCACGGCTTGGCCGTGGCATTCCGGCAGAGAGCATCCGCAGGATCGCAAGAGCAGGCCACGGTCGAACCGTGGCGGAACGTTGATCCTTTGCGAAACCCCTGCGGCTTCGCGTCCTGGCGTGTTCTGGCTTTTGGGATTTTATCGTTTCGAAAAAGTTGGCAGCATTGGGCTTCCAGCCTGCCTGCAGGCCTTTTCGTACCTGAATTTTGCACTGAATTGGCTAAAATCGCAATTCAAGCGGTTCAGAAATTGTTTTGATTCACCCAGTGGGTGTTGCAAAAAATTTTTTGCACAGCTGGCTTTGCTTTTAACTCCGCTGGAAGTGGGATGTTTATAGCAGCAGTGCGCTGTTTAGGTTTTGAAAACTCCGTCGGAGTGAAATGTGCTTCTCGCCAAATAATCGAGGCGTGTATCAACGAAGTGCGACATGTCACTCCTGCGGAGTTTGAGAATGGTGGTAACTTGGAATTGACTACAAACATTGCACCCCTGGCGGGGTTAGTCAGAGTGCACAACCGATCACAATTAACTGTGCCCTTTGCTGCAAAATTCAGATCGTAACAAACTTGAACCGCGAAGTCGGGAAGAACACCGGGCTGGTATTGCTTTGTGTACTTGGCGGCCTGGCGCTTCAAAAAATCTTCGTGGTCGGGATTTGGGGGGGGGCATCATTGTCATGCGTGCGCCCATCCGGCACACTGACAACGTTGCGCAGATTTTCTGTCTGCCTGCGGGCTGGAATGCTGTGCCACGGCATTTTCGGAGGAATGTCCATGCCGCTCGCGGGACACCCATCACGATGAAAATGTAGCGCAGACATCTTGTCTGCCTGCAGGCTGGAAGCCTGCGCTACGGCATTTTCGGAGGAATCAAGGGGACGGCGGAGGAATCCAGAGGGCAGTGATTGCGCGGGCTTTTGTTTCATGACAGGATTGCCGGCCGTTGCATGCAACCGCCGGCAATCCTGAATTTTTCCTGTGCCAGGCTTACCAGGAGCGGCGTCCGCCGCCACGGCGCTCGAAACCGCCGCTGCTGCGCCGCTCATTATTGCGCGGCCGGGCCTCATTGACGTTCAGCGCTTTGCCATCCAGATCACGGCCGTTCAAGCTGGACATGGCGGCTTCGGCTTCGCTTTTGGCGGGCATTTCCACGAAACCAAAGCCCTTGGACTCGCCGCTGAATCTGTCCTTGATGACTTCGGCCGAGGTCACCTGCCCGAAGGTCTCGAACATTTGTTGCAGGGCATCGGAGGTGACGCGGCGCGAGAGGTTGCCAACGAAAATTTTCATGGGAAAACCATCCTGAAATTAAATGTGAACAGCATGAGTGTGAGTGATGACTAATTGAAAGCAAAACGTCGGCTGCGCGTCCGGCCGGCGGCCGGACCGCCGTGGCGCCGGGCAGGAACCCGCGCATGAAAACTGCGCGGCCGGCGTTCGCGCGGTTCGGCGGTGGCGGAAGACGGCCGGCTGTAGTCAAAATCCGCCAGGGTGTGGCGCGGGATTTTGACCTTGATCAAATGTTGAATGGCAGCCAGGGCATTTTCCTCCGCCGGTGTGACCAGGGTGAGCGCCTCGCCCACGGCTTGCGCGCGGGCGGTGCGACCGATGCGATGCACGTAATCCTCCGGCGTCACCGGGACGTCGAAATTGATCACATGCGAAATGCCGTCGATATCCAGGCCGCGCGCGGCAATGTCGGTGGCCACCAGGATGCGATAGACACGGTCGCGGAATCCTGCGAGCGCAGCCAGTCGCTGGCCTTGCGTGCGGTCGCCGTGAATCATCGCGGCCTGGAAGCCGCTGTCCTTCAGGCGGAGCGCCAGGCGCACCGTGCGATCCTTGGTGCGCGTGAAAATCAACACTGACTCCATCTCGTGCTGCTGCAGCAACGCCAGCAGCAGCTCGGTCTTGAGATGGCCCGGCACCGGATAAGCAGCCTGGCTCACGCCTGCCGCCGGCGCCGCCTGCCGGCCGACTTGCACGGTGGCCGGGTCGCGCAGAATTTTGCGGCTGAGTTCGAGAATCTCCCGGGGCATGGTGGCGGAAAACATCATGGTCTGGCGCTGCGGCGGCAGACGGGCAATGATGCGGTTGACGTCGGGCAGAAAGCCCATGTCCAGCATGCGATCGGCCTCGTCGAGCACCAGCACCTCCAGGCCGTCGAAGCGGCCCACGCCGCTCTTCATGTGATCCAGCAGCCGGCCGGGCGTGGCCACGATCACGTCGGTGGCCAGGCGCAAGGCGCGCTGTTGCGGCGCCAGCCCGACCCCGCCGTAGATGGCGGCCGTATAAAGTTTGGTGTATTGCATCAGCCCCTGCATGACTTCGTTGATCTGCGCCGCCAGCTCGCGTGTGGGCGTGAGAATCAGCGCGCGAATCCTGCCGCTCAGGATGGGGTGCAGCCGGTTCAAAATCGGCAGGGCAAAGGCTGCGGTCTTGCCGGTGCCGGTTTGCGCGCAGCCGATGAGATCCCGGCCGCGGAGGGCAAGGGGGATGGCCTGTTCCTGAATGGGCGTCGGCTCATGATAGCCCAACTGATCGAGTGCTTTCAGCAGATCGGCATGCAGGCCGAAACGGTGAAACGACATGATGGTCCTTGAAAATGGGTCGCAGCGGGAAAGTGCAAAGAGATCACTCTCTTCCGGAAGCGATTGCAGGGAGAAATGTTACCGTGGCCCGGGAATCTCTTTGTCTTCAAGTCAGCTCTTGATTTCTTCCACCGATGCCAACGGCAGCAGGGCAGGGGAGGCGGTGCGGCAGGCAGCCGCACAGAAGAGATGAATGCGAAGAATTTCGGCAATAACCACTGAATGTTTGTGGTGGGATCACGCGCGGATTGAGAACAACCGGGGCTCATCACCACCTGTGTCACGTATCAACTTTTTGCCGCCGCTCCCGGGCGAATCTTGTATCTTCGCCCTGTGCAGCCCGTTTGTGATACGCGGGGTCAACATACGAATAACTTTCGCCGAAAACAAGCACGATTATAAATTATTTTCAATTTGTCACAGGCGGGCATGCTGCTCACTGCCACAGCCGGTGAGGTCGCACGGCGCGTGACAAAAGCCGGTCCCCGGCAAATCTGCCGTGAGCGTATAATCCCGCCGGCGTAATCCTTCAGTAATGTGCGGAGCACCGCAGGCAACCCTGCCTGCAGACGAGAAGCCCCATGCTGCCAACTTTTTCGCAGCGATAAAATTCAAAAACCAAAACATGCAGGGATGCGCAGCCGCGGGTTGCGCAAAGAATAACCGTTCCGCTGCGGTTTGACCGTGGCTTTATCTTGCGATCCGGCGGAAGCTCTCTGCAGGAATGCCACGGCCAGGCTACGGCAGATCAAAGTGGTTGACCGTCGGGATCAAATCGGCGTTCCCCGCTGACGGGATCAATCTGAGTGCAAAATTCAGGGTGAAAAATTAGTGACATTGGAGAAGAGCGCTGTGCCAAGTCCCAACACGCAACTGAGGCATTACCCTCCGGTATGCGTCGCTCTCCGCCGCACCGCGTGTCGCGCTTGGAGAAAGGCACGGCCCCGGCTCGTGGAATTGCAGTTGCTTTTCGTTTCCGAAAATGATTCTTTGCGCGTGAAAAACGGCCGCCAACCGGCACCTTGGTGCCACAGTGTCAAGCTCTAAAATCCGCTGCACAACTCAAAACTGTCATTCATTCCAGGGGGGAATTTGACATCTGTATTTGTACACCCATCACGATGAAAATGTAGCGCAGACCTCTTGTCTGCGGGCAGGCTGGAAGCCTGCGCTACGGCATTTTTGTGGGGAGATTCTTACAGCGTGACCTCTGGTGGGTGGAGGTGCCAACTTAACGCTGCCCTTCGTCTGATACCGTAATTTGCCATGAAGACCATTCGCCCGAGTCAAATTTTTGCCCTGGTCATCCTGCTTTCCAGTTTTTACTACCTGGGCAATGCGCCACGCCAATGGCAGGATCCCCGCCACTGGCCCGCGCGCGAGCAAATTCTGGACGCGCTCTTTTCCGGCCGGAGGCTGCTTTTTGTCTACGGCACAGGGCGGCCGGAGCTGGTGGCGCAATACCGCGCCCGGGCCGCCGCATACCAAAAGCGCATGCGCCGGTTGCAAGTCATCATCAAAAGCGATCGCGAAGTGACGCGCGCGGAGCTGGCCGCCCAGCCCGTTTATCTTGCCGGCACCCTCGCCTCCAATTCCTGGCTGGCGCATTTCTCCCCCCGGCTGCCGGTGCAATTTCACCATGACAGCTTTCAGTTTTTGGGCAAGGTTTATCGCGAGCCCGGTGATCTCATCGCACTGTTTTATCCCAACCCGGAGAATCCGCAACAGCCCCTGCTGCTGTTGGCCGGCAATCGTGATGAAGCGGTGCTGCGTTCCGAGTTTTTTCGCCCCGGCGGCGATTATCGCCTCTTGCGTGAGGGCGAATGTCTTGTGTTCGGCAACTTCTCACAAGCCGCCGGCCGGCGCTGGGCCTTTGATCCCGCCGGTCACCACGACTTTGCCGCGGAAACGCGCCTGGCGAAGGTCACCGAACATTTTCGCTTCCACCTCCACGGTGAGGTGTTGCCGGCCGCCGGGCTGGAAGCGTTTGCCGCAGAGCGCGAGCGGCACCTGCAACGTCTTTCTGCGTTTCTCGGCAATCCCTCCGCCGGCACGCGTCTGGATTATCATCTCTATCCCAGTTTTGAAATCAAGGGGCTGATCACCGGCAACACGGAAATCGCGCATTGCGATCAGGCACGCCAGGCGGTGCATGTCACGGTCAATTCCTGGGTGCGCGGGGAGACGGAAGGCTGTGAAGCGGATTTGGTGATCGCACGCTCGCTGGGTCTGCCCCGGCACACGCTGCTGGCAACCGGTCTGCGCCTCTCCTTCACGGACAACTGGCGCGGCCGCGGGCATGCGTATTGGGCCGGCCGGCTTCATCTCTCCGGCAATGTGCCGGCGCTGGCCGAGATGCTCGACAACGCCAGTTTCGAGCGCGAATCTTGTCTGCTCATGGCGCCGCTGGCCGCGGCTTTTGTCGATTTTCTCATTCAGCATTGGGGCCGCGAAAAATTTCTGGCAAACTACACTCACTGGTCGCCGGCGGCGGCGGAAGTCGAGCGTCTTGATCGGCAATGGCGCGCTTACCTCGAACGACTGGCGCAAAACTTTCGCGCGCAAATCGCCGAGGATCGGGCGCGTTTTCCCCGGGCAGA
Source organism: candidate division KSB1 bacterium (assembly GCA_034506255.1). Lineage (NCBI taxonomy): Bacteria > Pseudomonadati > Candidatus Zhuqueibacterales > Candidatus Zhuqueibacteraceae > Candidatus Coneutiohabitans > Candidatus Coneutiohabitans thermophilus. The sequence goes on from JAPDPX010000016.1 coordinate 14,965, forward strand.
TGTCTTCCAAAAAGGCTTCTGCCACGCCCACGAAGGTTATCAAATCTTCAACGGCTATCTCTCGCGCCGCTCCGATGCCGCGCTCGCCAGGCTGGCGGAGCTGGGCGTGAATGCCGTGTCGCTCACGCCCTTTGCTGCGATCACAGATCCGCAGCGGCCCGAGTTTTTCCGCTTCTGGCGCAGCGCCGGCAGTGAAAACGATGAAAGCGTGATCCATGCCGCACGCACGGCGCAGCAACTGGGCATGGCGGTCATGCTCAAACCGCATATCTGGGTGGGACACGGCGGTTGGCCGGGTGACATCAAAATGACCACGCCACAAGACTGGCAGCGCTTTTTCGATTTTTATTATCGCTGGATCCGCCACTATGCCCTGCTGGCGGAGATGTACGGCATGGAAAGACTCTGCCTGGGCGTGGAGCTGTCACAGACCACGCTCGGCCATGAGCAGGAATGGCGTGCGTTGATTGCCCGCCTCCGACAGCTCTACAGCGGCGAGCTGGTCTATGCCGCCAATTGGGGGGAGGAGTTCGAAAATATCCGTTTCTGGGATGCGCTCGATTATATCGGTCTCAACTGTTACTACCCGCTCAGTGAAAAGGAGAACGCCAGCGATGCCGATCTCGCAGCCGGCGCCACGGCCGTGATGGAGAAGGTCGCCGCTGTGGCCCGGCGTTTTCGCAAGCCGGTGTTGTTCACCGAGGTGGGGTTCACCAGCACGGCTGCGCCCTGGCGGCAGCCGCATGCCGATGGTCGCGGCCGGCCGCTGAATTTGACGGATCAGGCGCGCTGTTATGAAGCCGTGTTGCAGGCACTCGCCGGCAAGTTTTGGTGCCGCGGCCTTTACTGGTGGAAGTGGCCGAGCGATCTCACGCAGGGCGGGCCGCAAGACACGCAATTCACACCCAACAACAAACCGGCGGAGCAAGTAGTGGCGCGGTGGTATCGCCACGGTCTGGCAGCGCCGGCTGAGTGACGGGAGGAGTCGCATGTCTCAGCGGCGCAACCCGTGCCACCGCCCGGGCGGTGGCATGAAGATGCTGCCGATGTTTTCCGCCAGGCCGCTCGAGACCGAAGGCCTGCGGAGCAAAATTTCGCGGGCGTGATCGTTTTTTGCCGTGTGGCTGTGCCTGTCCGCTTGGGCCGCCAGCACGATGAAAATGCCGCACCGCCCTCTTGTCTGCCTGCCGGCGGACAGTCTGCGCCGGTGTATTTTCATGCAGACAGGCGCGGTCGCCACCGTCCGGGACATTTGTTACTATTTTGCCAGCAACATCTTTTTCACAGCCATGTTTTCACCGGCCTCCACCCGCAGCAGATAAATGCCGCTGCCTGCAGGATGGCCGGCGGCATCCCTGCCCTGCCACAGCAAACTGTGCCGCCCCGCCGGCTGCCAGCCGTCGAACAGGGTCACGACTTCGCGGCCCAGCACGTCGAAAATGCGGATGGTCACATGCCCGGCTTGCGGAAGATCATAAACGATCTTGGTCGCGGGATTGAACGGGTTGGGATAGTTCTGGGACAGGGCAAACACCGCGGGCCAATCGCCGCCGGGATTCTCCACCACCGAAGTGATGGGCGGCAATTGCACGCGCTCCGCCTCTTTTGAAATCACGAAAATGGCCGTGCCGGAGGCGGGCAGCGTCACGTTCACCGCGGCCAATGCCGCGCCGGAGACGGTTTGCTGCGTATCGTTGTAGAGATCATTGAGGTAATACGTCCCGCCGGCCAGCAGACCGCCGGTGAATTTGAGCAAATTGGCGGCGGTCAAATCCAGGGTTACGGATTTCTGCGCTGCCGCGAAATTGACCACGGTCAGGCCGTTGTGATCGGGATAGGGTCGTGCGAAGGCATACACCAGGCCGTCGCCGGTGTTCACGCGAATGAAGTCCGGCTCATCACTACTGTTGACGTTGAAATCGCGGTTGGTATCCTGCTTGTGCTGGTGAAAGGCGGGGAATTGTGCGCGGATGTGCGCGAGCTTTTGATAATGAGGCAGCAGCAGGGCGCGGCCGCTGAAGTTGAAATCCACCACCCGCCGCACGCGGTCTTCCTCGTCGCCGGGGAGGCCTTTGCCGTAGCCCACCTCCTGCCCCTGCATGATGCCGGGCAGGCCGGGCGCGGTGAAAAGCACGCTCGCCATCGGCATGGTTTTCTCGAAGGAATCATAGCGGTAGGTGATGCGATCTTCATCCTGTGTTTCCATGAAACGGAAATAGTGGGAGTTGGTGCCGGGATAGAACTCGCCGTTGAGCAGTTCATTGTGCAGATTGTTGACGGCCGTGGCGCTGAAGCCGAAACTGCGAATCTGGTTGAAATAGAGCTTGAAGTCATAGGCGGCGTCGACCCCGCCGTCGCGATCGGCGTAAATCACTTCGGTGCCCGGGCCGGTGCCGTCGTCTTCGCCGAGCAGCAGGAGGTCGGGTTTGATTTTCTTGAGCGCGGCGCGCAGCGGCCGGTCGAACAAGGTCTCGCCGTAGCGGCGATGCGGCCCCCAGTAAACATCCAGGCGGTAGCCATCCAGGTTGAATTCCAGCAGCCAGTGCTGCATCACCTCGAGCATGTAGCTGCGGGCATCGAGGTCGCTCCAGTCCCAGTTCAGCAACTGCTCGCTGAAACCGCTGTAGTAGTAGAAGCCGAAGGCATCAGCCGACTGCCCCAGGCCGTTGGTGTTGTGCGGAATGTTGCTGTGCTGATAAAACGGCCAGTAGGGGGAATCAATGCCGTGCAGCCGCGCATGCTCGGCAAAGGGATGGAAGCGGCTGCTGTGATTGGGCGTAAAATCGAGAATGACTTTCAGGCCCAACTCATGGGCGCGCACGATGAAATCTTTGAAGTCCTGATTGCTGCCATATTCCGGTGCGACGTTGTAAAAGTCCACGATGTTGTAGCCGATGCCGTAGCGATTGTCGATGGGAAAGGCGTTGTCCATCACCGGCAGAACCCAGAGCACGCTGAAACCGAGGGCTTTGATCCTTTCGAGAAACGGCAGGGCGGCCTTGATGGTGCCGGCGGCGGTGAGGCCTTTGAAGAACATGATGTAGATGCGGGCCTGGCGCACCCAGGCGGGGTTGTTGCGGGCCGTGTTGAGGGTGATTTCGCCGGAGGGTGCGACGGTGACGAACTGCCGGCTCCAATCCTGATTGCCGTCAGGGTCGCGCGCGGTGAGCGTGAAGAAATATTCCCCCGGCAGCCGCGGCCGGTTCACTGTCACCACCGCGCCGCTTTGGCCGTTGACGCCAAGCAGCGCCGGATTGTCAGCATCTTCCTGCCAGGTGAATTGCAACAGCGCCGCCTGGCCGGGATCCGGATCCGTGCTTTGAAAAGCCTGCAGCCGCAGGTCGCTGCGGCTGGTGTCAAAGGTGATCACCGCCACGGGACGGTGATCGACAAGCCGCTTGATCAACACCGGCGAGGAGAGGTGCACCACCCCGCCGGGTGCGGCCTCAAAGCGGAAACTGTTGTCACCTTCCAGCAACGCCAGCGTGGTGTCGAACTTGCCGGCGTTCATGCTCACCCGCCAACGGAGTTCATTCTGGTACAGCACGCCGCTGCTGAGCGCGTGGTCGAGGGAGCCATCGGGTTGGTAGACTTCCCCGCGCACGCGCCAGCTTGCCTTGCGCGTGGTCGCCGGCTGCGTCAGAATCTGCACGACATCGCCCAGCACTTCGAAAGTCGTGCTGTCGGTGGTGAGACTGCCGGCGGTGTTGCGCACCGAGAGTTTCAGCGTGTGCCGGCCGTTGCTGAGCGGGGTGGCGGGCGTGAAGCTCAACAGTTTGTTGTTGGGATCGTAGAAGGATTCGAGATTGGTGTAGGCGGTGCCGTCAATCTCCAGGCGCAGGCTGGCGGGATCGAGGGCATGCTGGCGCGAGGGAAAAATGTAGGCGGTGATGCGCGGCAGGCGCGCCTTGACCACGCCGGCAACCGCGTTCGGCAGGAGGTAGTGAATCGTCGGGCTTTTGACATAAAGGATCGAATTGTTGAAGTCGGAGGGATTCTGCCGCGGATTGAGCGGATCCGACCGCCAGCCCGAGCTGGTGCCGTTTTCGTTGAATTTGTACTGATAGGCGCCCGGCACACGCCCGCCACTCGCCGGTCCGCCCACACGCAACCGCACGGTCTTTTCCCAGCGGCCGGCTGCGGCATTGAAGGTCATGCGGGAAGGCGCGTTGGGTGCAATCACGCCACTGCTGTTGGGCCCCCAGTTGTTGAATTCGCCGGGAAGAAAAACCACGCTGGGATTGCCGGTGGGTTTGTAGTAGAAGAAGACATCGACGCTGTCGGATTGGGCGCGGCCGGCGGGCGACAGCAGCAGCAGAAGCACGGCGGTCAAAACGGGCAAACGTAAACGGCACATGAGTTCCTCCGAAAGGATTTGGCATGCCAACATGCGTGCAGCAAACCACGCGCTCGCTCTGGACAAGGTCGGAACGGACACGCCGCAGCAGGGCTGTTCCGGCGCTTGATGCAAAACCCGCGGGAGTATGATTGGTGTCCAGACAAAGCGTCCCGGCGCTCCGCCCCAAAGCCGGCGCACGTCGAAATAAAAATGATCCGGTTTATGAAGAAGCGCCCGGGCGCCGGCAATTCTGATGATGCGTTTGCAGCAACGGCCCGGTCGTTGCGCCACACTGCATTCCCCGCCCGTCGCAGCGCATGAACTCGAGTGCAACCATGCCGAAATCCGGCCCCGTCTCCTTCACGGCACGCGTCAAGCAACGGCTCAGGAAGATTCCACGCGGCAAAGTGGCCACCTATGGCCAAATCGCCGCGCTTGCCGGCAGGCCGCGGGCCGCCCGGCAAGTCGCCTGGATTTTACATTCCTCGGCGGAAAAGGAACGGCTGCCGTGGCATCGCGTCATCAACCGCTTCGGCAGGATTGCGCTGCCTCACCTGCAGGGTTACGAACGGCAGCGTGAGTTGCTGCGCCGCGAGGGCGTGGCGTTCGGCAGGGGTGAGGTCATCGATCTCGAACGCTTTCAATGGCGGCCGCGGCCGGTTCGGCCACGCCGGTGAAAGCCGCGGATGTCACTCGCTCTTCACCTGCACCCGGTCGAACCAAATCACGCGCTTGCCGTCATGCGAAACCCGTCGCAGCGAAAGCGTCACCGCGCCGAAAGCTTTGTAATCCTGCCAGAAATAGCCGCCTTCACGCCCGCTCTCCAGTTGGTAGCGCCAGCTTTGAATACGAAAACTGACGGGATCGATGGCGAGCCAGTACTGATCGCCCGGCGTCAGACCCACACCCGCGAACGACAGATGCAACACCCGCACACGCTTGCCCTCGCTCTTTTCCGCCGGCATTTCCCGGAGGTTGACGCCGGGATCGAACAGCTTGAATGGCATGATCAGCCAGTAGGTGTCGTTGATGAACAGCGCATAGCCGCGCTCGAGCATCTGTCGGACGGTGGAGTCCGCCGGCGTCCGGCCATCGATCGACACCGTGCCGGTTTTCTGATAAATGTTGTCGAACGCCAGGCGGTAGGCGCTGCCGTTGCGGCTGTCATTCCAGGAGAGAAGATAGCCATTGGTACGGCGATTCCACACGTGATGGCGGCGGGTCACTTCCGTGCCTTCACTGCTGACGACAAAATCGAAAGCCAGCTCGGTGGTTTTTTCCCAGTTTTGGATGCCACCCAGGGCGTTCATCACCTGCCGGGCCAGCTCACGCGCGTCGTCCGCCTGCGGTTGTGCGAGGCTGACCGGCGCGGCGGCTGACAGAGCCGCGGCGATTACCAAATGCAGCGCTGCTTTCGTCATCATGGGGTTTCCCTTGCATACGGTTCAACGGCGGCGCGCCCATGCCGGCTCACGGCCGCCGCGCCAGCATGATGCCGGCGATGACAGCGAGGGCACCGAAAGCCTGCGACAACGTCATGCGCTCGCCCAAAAACAGAACACCGGTGAGCACGGCCACCACCGGCACGAAGTTGGAGTAGATCGCCGTCTGGCTGGCGCCCAGGCGGGCGATGCTGTGATTCCAAATCACGTAGGAAAGTGCGATGGAAAAGATGCCGGAATAACACACGCCCAGCCAGCCGAGGCCATCGATGGCCAGCCAGTCCTGCCGACAGAGTGCCGGGCCACTCCAGAGCAGCATGGGCGCCGTCCCATACAGGTGCGACAACACCGTGAGCTTCAGCGGCGAGAAGCGCTGGAAGGTTGGTTGCGCCAGCACGGTATAGGCCGACCAGCACAGCACCGCCGCCAGCGTGAGCAAATCGCCCCGGAGGTTGCTGTTGGAGAACTCCAAACCCTGCTCGCCGCCACCGATGACACTGACGAGTCCGAGGAAAGCCAGGCCAACGCCGAGCATGGCTGGCAGGCGCATGCGTTCTCCGCCAGTGACATGGCTGGCCACCACCACCAGCGCGGGTGAGGCCGCGAGAATCATCGCCGAGTTGGCGGAAGTCGTGCGTGCGATGCCTTCGATGAAAAAAATCTGATAGAGCGTGATGCAGAGCAGGCTCAAGCCGGCAATCTGCGCGGCCTGCTGCCGGGGCACGCGCAAGTCGAGGCGGCGCCGACGCGCCAGCAGCAAGAGCAGGGCGCTGGAGAGCACAAAGCGCACAGCATTGAAAGCAAGCGGGGAGAACTGGCGCAGACTGGCTTTGATGATCGCGTAGTTCGTTCCCCAAATCATAATGACCAGCAACAGCAGCAGCTCCGTGGCATGGGCGGCGGAGTCGGAGCGGGCGATGGGCTGCGAAACGCGACCGCGCTCCGCCGTTAGCGAGTGTTTCACGCGGGTGGAACAGCTCCTTTCAAAAGCCGGCATAAACGCGGTAGCCGCAACGCCGGTTCTCGTGTTTGGGAGAGCAGCGGGCAATCACGAGGGTGCACATGCAGTCCGCGTCGTGCGCGGAGGAATCGTTGTGTCCGGAATTGCCGGGCAATATAACAATGGCCGGTGGTGGAGTCAAGGTTGGCAGCAGGTGCCTCTGAAAAAGTGCCGGCAGGCAATTTTGTGGCAAACAAATGCAAAGTCGCTGGAAGGCCGGGCCGCCAGCAACCCCGCGAGGTTTTCCTTTGTGGCTTGGTGACACCGCGCCCTGGCGTTTCGAAAAACAGCAACGGTTCAGTCCCCTAGTTGATCTGGCCCGGCTTGGCGTGGCATTCCTGCAGCTTTCGTGGTAATTGCCATGCCGCGCGTGGCAGTCATCAGAATGAAAATGAGTCGTGCCTTCAGGCACCGACCCTGAAGGGTCTACTACAAAAGTATTCGCAGCACAGACCTCCTGTCTGCCGGCAGGCCATTTCGTGGCAGCAGCTTTTTATGGCAAGGCACAGTTCGCCGCAGCCCCGGCGCTTTCACGATAGAAACAGGTGTTTTGCCTTTCTAAAAAAATTGGCAGCATTAGACAAGCATGCCGGCGCTATTCCGCACGCCACTGAGGGATTACCGGGCGGCGCAAATACGTCTTGCATTTGTAAGCGCGTGCGCTTATCTTGGCAGCACATTTGTGACGATATCGACCATGATTCTTTTGATGCAAAATTCGCTTTCCTCTTTTCCCTGCTGGCGCTGCTTGTGTCGCCGGCGGGGAGGCGCCGTCATGCGGTAACCTCGACCTGCCCCGCGATTTTCCGGCCTGCCCTGGCAGGTGCCGCGGCCTCCCCGCCTTCTTCAGCATCCCATAACAGACATCTCCTCTCATCATCACCTGCGCGGGTCCACCCCTGGCCGGACCGGCAAAGGAGGCCCTTGCTCATGCCGAAGCGAATTGCTGTTGCAGTGCGCCGCCGTGATGGTGCGTCAGAATGTGCCTCTGCGCGTTCCGTTTTTGCCCTGGTCGGCAATACCCCGTTGCTTGATTTGTCGACTTACTCGCCGCATCGCCGCGTCAAGATTTTCGCAAAAGCAGAATGGCAAAATCCCGGGCGCTCGGTCAAGGACCGTGCCGCCAGCCGGATGATCCAGGTGGCGCGGCGCCGCGGCCAGCTCACGTGCGAAAAAATTTTGCTGGACTCCACCTCGGGCAATACCGGCGTGGCCTATGCGCTTTTCGGCGCGGCGTTGCACTTGCGCGTCCGCCTGGTGGTGCCGGAAAATGTGAGCCGCCATCAGAAGAATCTGCTGGCGGCCTACGGCGCGGAGGTGATCTGGACCAGTGCGAGTGAAGGCTCCGACGGCGCCCTGCGCGTGGCGCGCGCCCTGCAGGCCGAAGCCCCGTCGCGTTATTTTTACATCAACCAATACGACAATCCGGAGAACTGGCGGGCACATTTCCACACCACCGCCCCCGAGTTGTGGCAGCAGACGCACGGCCGGCTGACGCATTTCATCGCAGGTCTGGGCACCAGCGGCACTTTTGTTGGCACCGGCCGCTGCTTGCGCCAGTTCAACCCCGCCATTCGCCTGATCGCGCTGCAGCCGGATTCGCCGCTGCATGGCCTGGAGGGTTTGAAACACATGCCCACGGCCATCGTGCCGGCCATCTACGATCCCCATCTGGCCGATGACCATCTCGCCATTGCCACCGAGGAGGCCCAGGAGCTGGTGCGGGACGTGGCGCGACGCCACGGCTGGCTCATCGGCCTCTCCAGCGGTGCCGCGCTGGCGGCCGCGCGCCGCGTGGCCGGGGGAATCACGCACGGTGTGATCGCGACCATTTTCCCGGACGGCGGGCACCGTTATCTCGAGGAGAGTTTTTGGCATGAAGCGTGAAAAAGCCGTCATCGCAGCGGAAGTCCTGGCTGCCCTGGGGCAGCAGGCGGAAGCGGCTTTCCCACAGGAATGTTGCGGCCTGCTGCTCGGCAGGCGCACCGAGGCAGGCTGGCACATCGTGAGCGCACAGGCACTGCGCAATGCCAGCCGCCAGCCGGAGCAGGGCTTTGAGTTTGACGCCGTCGAACAACTGCGCGCCTATCGCGCCGCCGATGCCGCGGGCTGGGAAATTCTCGGGCATTATCATTCTCATCCCAACGGCCGCCGGCAGCCCTCGCCGACCGATTTGCGCTTTGCTGTCGAACGCTCGGATCACGGCCTATGGCTGATTCTGGCAGTTGGGCAAGCGCGCTTTCTCGACGCGAGTTTGTGGCGGTTGCACCAGGAGGGCGCTGCCTTTCAACGCGTGACCATGGAAACGAAACCCTCATCAGGAGAATAGTCATGGCATACCTCGTCATTCCCTCCGCCCTGCGTGGATACACGGAACAACAGGCCCGCCTCGCGATCAGCGGCAGGACCGTCGGCGAAGTGCTCGAACAACTCGCCCGGCGCTTCCCGGAATTGCGGCGGCACTTGTACGACGAGCAGGGCCGGTTGCGCAAATTCATCAATGTGTTCGTTGGCGACCAGGACATTCGCCATCTGCAACAGGAGGCCACGCCGGTGTCGGATGACGATGAAATCAGCATCGTGCCCGCGGTGGCGGGAGGTGGCAGATGAGCAACGGCGCCTCGTTTGCCCTCTCCCATGAGGAGATTCAACGCTACAGCCGGCATTTGATTCTGCCGGAAGTGGCGCTGGCCGGGCAAAAGAAGCTCAAGGCTGCCAGTGTGCTGCTCATCGGCACTGGCGGCCTGGGCTCTCCCCTGGCGATGTATTTGGCCGCTGCCGGCGTGGGCCGGCTGGGTTTGGTGGATTGTGATGTGGTGGAGGCTTCCAATCTGCAGCGCCAGGTGATGCATTCCACCCGGTCGGTGGGCCGGCCCAAATTGGAAAGTGCGAAAAACTTCATTGCCGGCCTCAATCCGCACGTGCAGGTGACGACGCATGAAACCCGTTTCACTGCAGCGAACGCGCTGGCCCTCGCCCGCGATTACGACATCATCATCGACGGCACGGACAATTTCCCCACCCGCTATCTGGTAAATGATGTGTGTGTGCTGCTGCACAAGCCGAATGTCTACGGCAGCATCTTCCGCTTCGAAGGTCAGGCCAGTGTGTTCTGGGCGGAGCAGGGACCGTGCTATCGCTGCCTGTATCCCGAACCGCCGCCGCCGGGTCTGGTGCCAAGTTGTGCGGAAGGCGGCGTGCTGGGTGTGTTGCCGGGCATTATTGGCACGATTCAGGCGAATGAAGCCCTCAAGCTGATTCTCGGCATCGGCGAGCCCCTGGTGGGCCGGTTGCTGCTGTTCGATGCGTTGACGATGCGCTTCCGCGAGATGAAACTGCACAAGGATCCCGCCTGCCCAGTGTGCGGCGAGGCGCCCACCATTACTGCGCTGATCGATTATGAGCAATTCTGCGGTATGCCAGGGGCGGGCGATGTACACGGCGGTCACAACAGCTTCGACATTTCCGCCACGGAGCTGGCGCGCAGGCTGAAAACGGAGGACATTTATTTGCTGGATGTGCGCGAACCGTATGAATTTGAAATCTGCGCGCTGCCGGGCGCCCACCTGGTGCCACTGGCGCAGTTGCCCGAACGCCTCGCGGAGATCGATGGCAGCCGGCCGATCGTGGCATACTGCCGCTCCGGCAAGCGCAGCGCGCAAGCGGTCAGGCTGCTGCATCAGGCGGGCTATCCCTCTGCGAGAAATCTGGCCGGCGGCATCCTCGCCTGGTCGGAGGAGGTGGATGCCACGGTGCCGAAGTATTGAGCGCGCGATTGGCGACGGTTTCCGCTTGATTCAGGAGTGAGGAAGGAGTGAGGCGGATGAGTTTGCAAATGTGGGTCATCAAGTTGATCGTGCGGTTGTATCGTTTCATGGCCTTGCGTCCGGACCGCACGATCGCCGGGCAGCGTGCCGTGCTGCAAAAATTTTTTGCGCGCTTCAAGGGAGTGCCCGGGATCGAATGCCGGCGCATTTTTGCGCAGGGCGTGCCGGTGGAATGGCTGCTGCTTGGCACGCCGGCGGATGAGACAGTCGTGCTTTACCTGCACGGCGGTGGTTACAACCTGGGTTCACTCGATACGCACCGCGAGCTGGCCGCGCGTCTCGCGCTGGCCTGCCAGTGCCGTGTGCTCGCGGTGGGCTATCGCCTGGCGCCCGAGCATTTGTTCCCCGCGGCACTGGAAGACGCCATGCGGGTTTACTGCTGGTTGCTTGCTGAAGGTGTGTCAGCAGAACGCATAGCCCTGGTCGGCGACTCTGCCGGCGGCGGTCTCGCCATCGCCACGCTGGTGGCGTTGCGCTACCATGGCGAACCGTTGCCGGCCGCGGCCGTCTGTCTTTCGCCCTGGGTGGATTTGGAATTGACCGGGCATTCGATGCTGGCCAGGGCCGGGCAGGATCCGGTCTTGACGCGGAAGGCCTTGCAGCAATGGGCAAGAAATTATCTCGGCGGCAAAAGTCCGCGCACCCCGCTGGCCTCGCCGCTGCATGCCGACTTGTCCGGTTTGCCGCCGTTGTTGATTCAGGTGGGATCGGATGAGATTCTGCATGATGATGCCGTGCGTCTGGCGGAGCGGGCGCAGGCGGCGGGCGTGCGGGTGGAACTGGAGGTCAGCCCGGGAATGATTCACGGCTGGCATTTCTTTGCCGGCAAATTACCACAGGCGCAACAGGCACTGGCGCGGGTTGCTGCGTTCATTCGCACCCATTGCCGCGAGAGCCGCACGCCCCTGCAGAACCGGCGGGTCTGAGGGGGCACGTACCACGCCGGAAAAGCGGACTTCAACGCAGATAAACTTCCTCCCCAACCTTGAAATCCGGCCGGATTTTCTGCGCGAGTTCGGCGGCGTCCAGCGCGAACAAGGGACTGATTTCGATTCTGGCGCGGACGTTGCCGTCGCGGTCGCGCGGCACGGTTACACCACACTGTTCCAGCCATTCTCCATAGAAATTGTAAAAGTCTCGCCGCGCCGTTTCCGGCGAATCGACGCCGCTGGCATTTTTGATCGGGCTGAATTCCTGCCGGCGCTCCACCTCCAGCACCACACTGCCCCGCGCCTCGCCCAGGGCATCGAAGATGAAGGTTTCAAATTTATAGCCGTTGGGTTGGGTGGGTCTGATCAACTTGCCGGCTTGATTGATGAAGGGGATGGTTTTGTGCGCGACATGCCACGGCAGGGCAGTTCCGCTTTCGATCAGCCGCGCGACGAAATCGACCTGCAGCACGTGAATGGCAATGCTGCCACTGTTGTATTTGAGCGTGCCATCAGGATTGCGCATTTCCTTGTCGGCTGCGCTCATGTCGCTGTATTCGATCACCGTCAGGCGGCCGTGCCGCCTGCCGATCACTCCGATCTTTTCATGCGGGTCGCGTTTGCTGCACACCTTTGCGCTCATCTCGGCGCCGGCGGCGGCGTGATAACCGAGAAAGAGCGGATCGCACATTTTGATCAAAACATTGTCGATCTGGAAATAGAAGAGCTGTTCGAGGCCGCGGCGGCGCATGTCCGCCAGCGCGCCGCTTTTGCCGAGTGCGGCCAGCGTGCCGCCGTGGCCGTCGGGGTTCATGAAAATGTGGTCCGGTGCATCGAGAATGATCCTGCCCTCCGCATCGATCGCCGGCATCATGCCCTGCTGGAAGAAAAAGACATCGGAGGGGGGCAGGCCGAAATATTCATTCTCCCTGAAAAAAGCCTGCGTGGCCGCATGATTGGCCTCGCTGGTCATGATGTACCACGGAATGGCCGCGCCATAGCGCCGTGCCATGGCCCTGATTTTTTCGGCATGCACCTGGAAGAGACTTTTGCCACTCGGTGTGCCGAAGGTATAGATTCCCTTGGGGCCTTCGAAACCCAGGCGCGAACCCTGGCCACCGGCGACCAGGATCGCCGCCACTTTGCCACGGCGCAACAGCTCGGCGCCGGCTTCGCTCATGGCGGCACACTCCCCGGGGTGGCTTCTTTGATGGGAAAGCGAAATCACTTCCGCCGGCTCCAGTGACATCTGGCTGCCACCGGTACGACGCTTCCGGAGCAACTCGGTGTAGATTTTGGACAGTTGTGCGAAATCGATGGTCGAGACTTGGGACAGCAGCCGGCGGCGGCTGTGCTCGTTGAGCTGGTGCCAGTGGCGAAAAATATGGCCTTGACCGGCAGCCTCGGCTGCCTGCTTGAGAGAAGCATAATCCGGATGTGTGGACATCATCGCCATGATGCGGAATCTCCAGTTGCGGGTCCATCTCTTCCCCGGCTTGCGCCGGCACCTCCGGAAGGCCGTCTGCAGACTCTCACTCTGACGCGGAACAGGCCAGAGACAATGCAAGCTGAAAGACGAGCAGGACTTCCGGCCGGTTGACGGGCAGAGCCTTTGGACAGACAATGTACGAAAAAAAATCTCGTGCGCAAACAGGGGGTGAGTGGGTGAATTTTAAAAAAAAGAAATCCTTTGCCGCCAGTGGCAGGGAAATTAGGGGAGCAGGAAGGAGTGTGCTGCAGAATGCCAGGATTTTTCTGAAAAATAAATAGCCTTCGCCTCGGTTATGGTTTTAAAAACGAGGCGCGCTGCCCGGGGCAGTGAGCCGGCTAAAAAAGTTTGAGCCTTGCCTACCTTGTGGTTGTGGCCAGATAGCCACTCGTTTTTTGTTTTTCCTCCTTTTTACGCTCTTTGGCAACCGGATGAGGCGCCGGCCGTGTTGTGAACCGGGCCGAGGTGGTCAGGCCAATCAGGGCCTTTTGCACCTGGAGCTCCAACTCGGCCGCCCGCCGCAGCACTTCCGGGAAGTTTTGAAGTTGAATCAAAGCCAGCATGGATTCGACATCCTTGTGATAGCGCCGCAGGCGATGGACGTGGATGTCATGCCGGTTTTGATCGACATAAGTTTGACGCGGCAGGCCGGCGATGGTTTTCTCCAGAACCTCGAGCTGGGAGCTGAGCAGTTGCACGCGCTGCCGGCTCGCCGCCTCTGCCAGCCGCCGCAGTTGCAGGAAGGCAATGCTGCAACTGTCCAGCTTTTGACAAACGCGGGCGAGCGAGATATTGGCGCGCTCACGGTCGTCGTGGCGAATGAACTTTTTCGCCTCTTCGATGCCCCGCCGTGCCTCGGCCAGCTCATAGGTGAGGTATTGATCCGCCCCTTTGGACTCCAGCCCACTGAGCAACTTTTCCGCTCGGGCCAGTTGCTCAGTCGGTGAAGTCGAACAGGCGACCAGTGCCAGCGCCAAGAGAGCGAAGAAGCCACCTGGCAACCGGCGAGCGACCACACGCACGTTTGCTCGCATCGTTTTGCCCTCCGTACCTCATGTTTGGTTTTTCCTCCATGTTCCTACCCTTTCAGTAAATGATGTTTCAAATTGACCGCCGGCACACGGCACATGCGCCGACCGCTCTGAAACATCAGGATCCAGCACAGCAAATGGTGCTCCGCGGACACCCAGCTACCCTGGTTGGGTGAACCGGTCTTTCCCATGCGAAAAAACGCCAGACTGTCTGTCTCGTTGCCACCGGCAGGGGAGACCGCATCGCGCCCGGCAACAAAACTGATTCGCTCGTTTGAAAAAATCGCTCCGATTGAAAATGAAAACTGAATGATGTAAGGAAAAAGGAAATTGAAAAAAGAAGGAATGTTACGCAGAGGAGAAAATGGCAAGCGGGCTTTCACGTTTGGGGGTATCATAGGCCACGCTCAATCACACGGGCTTGCTTGTTTTGCGCGCGCTTGGATTAGAATCATGTCTGCACCTTACCCCCCCCCCACTCATCCGATTGAGTGATACAGCAGGGACAGTTCCCGCCGCGCGTGCCGTTGCACGCGACCGTTACCCTGCATGAAAGAGTTTTAAACAGTAGGAAGTAACAGCTTGGTTGGAGGAAACGGGGTCACTGTTGCGGTGCGCATTCCATGTCACACGTGTCGCACAACATGGATTACTCCAACCTCCGACAACAACGGAAACAATGTCAGGCAGCGCCTTGCGATTCGTCCTGGCAAGCAACACTTCCATGTGTTTCGAGGGCGGCTCTGCAACAGAGCCCGTCCTTTTCGCGAATGGTGCGCGGAATATAATATCGTTGCAGGCTAAACGCAAACAAAATGTTGCACCGTTTCAACATTTTTGAAAAAAATATTGCGAAGTTGCTTTGACCCGGCCATATTGGCGTTGCCAACCATGAAATCTGCAGGTGAACTTTTGCTGACCATGAGTTCTGAAGCCACGCATCATGTCCGACGAAAGCACATACCGGCAGCGTCTATGTGAAATCGGTAGACGAATCCATGCCCGCGGCTTTGTCGCGGCCAACGACGGCAACCTCAGCGTGCGGTTGTCCCGCGGCGCGATTCTCGCCACGCCCACCGGTATCAGCAAGGGGCTGATGTCACCGGAGGCCATGGTGCTGGTTGATTTGCAGGGCCGGCTGTTGAGCGGTGGCAAGCCGTCCAGCGAGTTGCCCATGCACTTGTTCATTTACCGTGAGCGTCCGGAAGTGAATGCCGTGGTGCATGCCCATCCCGTTTATGCCACCGGTTTTGCCACGGCCGGTCTCTCCCTGGAATCCTGTGTCGCGGCGGAGATCATTGCCACGCTGGGTTCGGTTCCGCTGGCGTCATATGGTACACCCTCCACCGCCGAACTGCCTGAATCCCTGCGGCCGTTCATCCACCGCAGCGATGCCATTCTCCTGGCCAATCACGGCGTGGTGACAGTGGGACGGGAACTGGAAGAGGCCTATGACCGGCTGGAGCGGGTGGAGCACTATGCGCACATCCTGTTTGTGGCGCGGCAACTCGGCGGCGAGCGCCTGCTGTCGCGCGAACAGGTCGAAAAGCTTTTTGCCTTGCGTGGGAAGTACGGACAGACCGGCCTCAATCCCGGTTGTGCCACCTGCGCGGGCGACTGCCTGGAAAGCCTGTGCCCAAACTATGCGGAAAAATTCGACCCCGGCGGCAGGGATCATCTCGGCATGCTGGTCGATCGCATATTGACGCGTCTGCGTGATTAGAGTGCCCGGGCAACGCAGCCAAACCGCCAAAAGCGGCGTGCAGATGTTGTGATAAAGGACTTAAGCCGACCTTTCGCTTGACTTTCAAAAGCAAATCATCTATATTGGCAGCCGTTTTAATTTTTCAAACATCTTTAAACATCATCGACGCATACAACATTCAGCCCGCCTTTCTCATCGCTAGAAGATACCGCACTGCTGTGCACAAGCCGGTCCCTCCATCCGCAGCAGCGGGCAGGACCGGGCCGGCACGGGCTGCATGCAGCACAATTTGGCTGGAACTTTTTCCCCGCGCGACGCGCGCTTACTACTTTTTTGGAGGCAGAGCCGTTCATGAGGCGCAATAACACGCTGCGCACCATCATTGTTGTGGTGATGATTCTATGGGCGATTTATGAGCTGTATCCCACCTTTGTCGTCAGCTCGCTCAAGGGCAAGACCGACGCGCATGTCAGTGCCCTGACCAAGCTCACCCACATTCAATATGACGATATCAACCAGGCGCTCACCAAAGGTGTGCTGGAGCAGAGAGTTCGACAGGCGCTGCAGGGCCGTAATGGCGAGCTCTCTGCCGCTTTAAAAGAAGTGGAAGCCCTGATCAAGCTCAATGATGAGCTGGCCAAATATGAAGGTCGCGCGATCAAGCGCGGCCTGGATTTGCAGGGCGGTTCCTATCTGGTTTATGAAGTCGACCTGGCTAAAATGGCGCGCGATATTGCGAAGAACAAGGACGCGCGCTTCGATGAAATCATGCGTGAAGTCGAAAGCGAGGCTGCCAAGCCCAACGTCGATTTCTTCGAGGTGCTGCAGCAGCGTTTTGCCGCGCGAGAGATTCGTCTGAATCGCTATTTTGGCGAGCGCTCGCAGACGGACACCGAGGTCATCGCAGAGCTGCGCAAGAACGCCACCGACGCGGTCGATCGCAATTTGGAAATTCTGCGCAACCGCATCGACCAGTTCGGCGTGTCGGAGCCTTCCATCACGCGCCAGGGTGACCGCCGCATCGTCATTGAATTGGCCGGCATCTCCGATGTCGCCCGCGCCAAGAACATCATTGGGCAGACGGCCTTGCTGGAGTTCCAACTCGTCTATGATCCTGAAGTCGTCAACGACGTCTTCACCAAGATTGATGCCGCGGTGAAACGCAACCTTGCCGGTGGCAGGGACAGCAACGCAGCCGCCAGTGCGCCGGTCGACACCGCGTCACACGCCGCCAAAGTGCGCGAGGAGCAGGAAGTCAGCGTCAAGGATCTGTTCGGCGGCTCTGCGATTTTGGGTGGCGACACCAGTGCGGCGCAAGCCACAGGCATTGACTCGACCGTGGCTGTGGACAAGGAAATCTTTGGCGAAAAGCCGTTTCTCTCACTGGGGGCGGCACTCGGCCCGGACTTTGCGTTCCCGGCCAGGAATCAGCGCATCGTCGAGCGCATCCTCAACAGTCCGGAAGTGCAGCGCGTCATCCCGCCGGATGCCGAGCTGGCCTGGTCCAGCAAAGCCGAGCCGGTGGCCGACAACCAATATTACCGCCTCTATTTGCTCAAAAAAGAAGCGGAACTGACGGGCACCTATCTCACCGAGGCGCAGGCCACCATCAGCAGTGGCGCGGGAGTGGTGCGGCAGGGTGACTGGCAGGTCAACATGAGCATGAACGACCAGGGTGCCAAAATTTTCTCGCGGGTGACCGCGGCCAACGTCAACAAGCGTCTGGCCATTGTGCTCGACGGCAAAGTGGTGATGGCGCCCAATATTGATGAGCGCATCCCCAGCGGCTCGGCGGTGATCCGCGGCAGCATGAACGCCGAAGAAGCACAGGATCTCGCCATCGTGCTGCGCGCCGGCGCGCTGCAGGCGCCGATGAAAGTCATTGAAGAGCGCACCGTCGGCCCCTCCCTGGGCCGCGATTCCATCGCCAAAGGCCAGTATTCCGCCATTCTCGGCTTTGTCCTGGTCGTCATCTTTATGATCTTTTACTACAAGTTTTCCGGCTTTATCGCCACGGTGGCCTTGTTGCTGAACGTTATCTTGGTGATGGCGGCGCTGGCTTTCTTCAAAGCCACGCTCACCTTGCCGGGGGTGGCGGGCATCATTCTTACCATCGGCATGGCGGTGGATGCCAACGTGCTCATTTTCGAGCGCATCCGGGAAGAGCTGCGCACCGGCAAGACCGTGCGCGCCGCCATCGAAGCCGGATACAACCGGGCCTTCTGGACGATCTTTGACGCGAACCTCACCACGCTGCTGACCGCCCTGGTGCTCTATCAATTTGGCACCGGCCCGATTCGCGGTTTTGCGGTCACGCTTTCCATCGGTATCATCGCCAGCATGTTCACGGCCATCATGGTGACGCGGTTGATCTTTGATTTCATAACCAGCCGCCGGCGCATGGCGGCCCTGAGCATTTGATCTGGCCGATCCTCATCCTGTGTGAAGGAGCAGATTCGTCAAATGGAATTCTTACGCCAAACCAATATCGACTTCCTGGGCCGGCTCAAATTCGCCCTGGCCTTTTCGCTGACCATGATCGTGGCGGGCATCGTCTCCCTGCTGCTCAAGGGGGGCCCGCTTTACGGCATCGATTTTCTGGGCGGCACCGAAGTCAATGTCAAATTTCAAAACCCCCAGCAAACCGCGCAGGTGCGCCAGGCGCTGTCGGCGCAGGGGATCACCAAGGCGGAAATCAAGCAGTTTGGTGACCGCACGGATTTTCTCATTCGTGTGCAACAGCAGGAAAGCGGCACCCAAATTTCGGAGGGTATTCTTGCCGCCCTGCAGAAAGCCTTTCCCCATGACCCCCCTGCCTTGCAGTCGGTGGACAGCGTGGGACCGAAAATCGGGCAGGAGCTGCGCGATGCCGCAATTTGGGCCATCATCATTGCCCTGGGCCTGATTTTGATCTACATCAGTTTTCGCTTTGAGTTCGTCTTTGCAGTGGGCGCGGTGATCGCGCTCGTCCACGACGTGATGATCACGCTGGGGTTGTTTTCCCTCTTCAACATGGAGATCAACCTGGCGATTGTTGCTGCCTTTCTGACGCTGGTGGGCTACTCCCTCAATGACACCATCGTGGTTTACGACCGCATTCGCGAGAACATGGTTTTGCTGCGCCGGGAAGCCATGACCATCGAGAAGGTCGTCAACCTGAGCATCAATCAGACGTTGAGCCGCACCATCCTCACCTCCGGCACCACGCTGATCGTGGTGGTGATCCTGTTCCTCTTCGGCGGCGAAGTCATTCGCGGCTTTTCGTTCTGCATGCTGGCCGGCATCATCGTCGGAACATACTCCTCGATTTTTATCGCGGCGCCATTGGTGGTGGAGTGGTACCACCGCCACCAAACCGCCAAGATCAAGATGAAACCGGTGGGAGTGCGGTAAGCCCGCGCCTGCCCCCAACTGGCGCAGCCCTGAACCCATGACACGAGAGGTGTGACATGAATGTGCAGGAGAAGCAGGTGGGTGAGGTTGTGGTGCTGGAATTGTCGGGCAGAATCATGGGCGGCCCGGATGCCAGCCTGCTCAACGACAAGCTGCATGAGCTGATCGACAGGGGCAAGGTTCATATTGTTGCCGATATCGGCGGCGTGGAGTGGATGAACAGCTCGGGTTTGGGCATTCTGATCAGCGGGCTGACCACGATGCGCAACAACGGGGGGGAACTCAAACTCGTCCATGTCACCGAGCGCATCCAGAATCTGCTGATGATCACCAAATTGCTGACAGTTTTCGAGACCTATGAATCACTCGAGCAGGCGATTGCCAGTTTCCATTGAGCCCGCGGGCCTGCCGCTGTGCAGCCCGCCCTCTGCCGTTGTCCGGCCTGCAACCGCTTCGCCTCCATCCGTTGCTCACTTGCATTCATCTGTTCATCCTTGACTTCCCCGCATCCATGCCCGTTCAAGTCGTGATTGGCGCCCAGTGGGGTGATGAGGGCAAAGGCAAGATTATCGACCTGCTGAGCGAAAGCGCCGCAGTGGTGGCGCGCTATCAGGGTGGTGCCAATGCCGGTCACACCGTGGTTCATCGCGGCGAAAAATTTGTGTTGCATCTCATCCCCTCCGGCATTCTCCACCCTCACATCAAGTGTGTGCTGGGCAACGGGATGGTGATCGATCCCGTGGCGTTTCTCGCCGAGGTGAGCCTGCTGGAACAGCGCGGCCTCTCGCTCGCCGGTCGCCTGTTCATCAGCCATCGGGCCCATCTTGTCATGCCCTATCACAAGCTGCTCGACCAGAGCCGCGAAACGGCGAGTGAACTCGAACCGATCGGCACCACCGGCCGCGGCATCGGCCCGGCTTACGTCGACAAGGCGCTGCGCATGGGCATCCGTGTGGTCGATCTGCTCGATGCCGGCCTGCTGCGCCGGAAGATCGAACAAAATCTCCAGGAAAAAAACGCCCTGCTGAGCACGCTCTATGGTCACCCCCCGCTGGACCCGGATGATATTTTGCGTGAGTATCAGCACTTTGACGCCTTGCTCGACCCCTACATCACCGATACCGCCCGGCTGCTGCAGCAGAGCCTCGCCGCCGGCCAGCGGATCTTGTGCGAAGGCGCGCAGGGCACGCTGCTGGATCTCGATTTTGGCACCTATCCTTTTGTCACCTCCTCCAGCCCCACGGCTGGCGGCGCCTGCACCGGGTTGGGGATTGGCCCCACCACGATCGACGAAGTGCTGGGCGTGGTCAAGGCTTACACCACGCGTGTGGGCCGGGGCCCGCTGCCCACCGAAATTCCCGATGACAGTGGCATCGATTTGCGCCGGTTGGGCGCGGAGTTTGGCGCCACCACCGGCCGGCCGCGGCGATGCGGCTGGTTCGACGCAGTGGTGGCAAACTATGCCGTCCACATCAACGGGCTGGCGGCCTGGGCCGTGACCAAACTGGATGTGCTTGATACCCTGTCCGAAATCAAGGTGTGCGTGGCCTATCGCCATCGCGGCAGGGAGCTGCGGCATTTTCCCGCCGATTTGCAGGTCCTGGAGAATTGTGAGCCGGTTTATGAGACCCTGCCCGGTTGGTGCACACCCACCGGCGGCGCGCGCACCTTCAAAGAATTGCCCGCACGGGCGCAGGATTATTTGCGCCACCTGGAAAACCTGACCAAAACACCGGTGCGGATCGTCTCGGTGGGTGCCGAGCGGGAACAAATCCTGTGGCGCTGAATCCTGCTGTCTGCCGGTGGCGGTTTTCCCGGGGTTCCATCTTTCGGAGGTAGGTGAGATGCTGATGACCACCACAGACACCATCGAAGGCCGGAAAGTTGTCCGCTATCTCGGCATCGTCACCGGGGAAGCGGTCATTGGCTCGAATTTGGTGGATGATTTGTTCCGCGGCTTGCGCGGCATCGTCGGCGGCCGCACCAGCAAATACGAAAAGAACCTCGTCACTGCCCGCAGTCTGGCGCTCAAAGACATGCAGACCAATGCCGAGCAGCTTGGCGCCAACGCTGTCGTGGGGGTGGATTTGGATTATGAAGTCTTCAGCGTCGGCGAGACGATGATGATCGTCATTGCCAACGGCACCGCGGTGCAAGTGGAATAAACCCCGCCGCGCACGGCGGCGGGCAACCCTGGCCGGCCCCTCGGGCTTTCGTGCCGGTGATCTTCAACGAGTGTACCATGACCCGTGAACAAGCCTATCAATTGATGTGCGAATGGACCGCTTCCGACAGTCTGCGCAAGCACATGCTGGCCGTCGAAGCGGCCATGCGATTCTATGCGCGCAAATTCAACGAGGACGAACAAACCTGGGCGGTGGTTGGTCTGCTGCACGACATGGACTACGAGCGCCATCCCTCCAAAGAGGAGCATCCCTACCAAACGGTGAAGCTGTTGCGGGAGCGCGGCGAACCAGAAGCCATTTGCCGCGCCATTCTCGCGCACGCGGATTACACCGGCGTGCAGCCCGAAACGCTGATGGAAAAAACGATCCTGGCGGTCGACGAGCTGTGCGGTTTTCTCACCGCTGTGGCACTGGTGCGGCCCAATAAAAGCCTGCGGGAGGTCGAAGTCAGCTCGGTGAAGAAAAAGCTGAAAGACAAGGCCTTCGCGCGTCAGGTCAGCCGCGAGGATATCCTGCGTGGCGCCACATTGCTCAATCTCTCCCTGGACGAGCACATCGCCAATTGTCTGGAGGCGATGAAAAGCGTTGCCGCCGAGCTGGGGCTGCAGGGGGAGGCCAAAGCGACGGTCTCACCCGTCACCCCGGGGTGAGCAAAGCCGGGCTGCGGTGATGCCCCGGCCGCCACGTCACGGGTGTCATGCCGGGGCTGTTCGAGCAGCTCCAATTCATTCCGCCGGCCGGCGATATTTTGCCCTCCGATTCTCCAGCCTTAGAGAACATGGCGACCTTTGTCCTTGACCATGCCCCTCTGCCCTCCCGCCTGCCTGCTGCCGGTGGCAATGACTGCAACTGCCGCGGAAAACTTCTTGTTATTCGCCGGCACGTGCGCTATATTTTGCGGCCTCCAAAGCGCACGAGCTCAATATGATCTCGATTTTTGTGACAATCCCGCTTTTCGCCGCGGAGGTGAGAGGCGGGGAGGGGAGAGCAGAAATCTCCGCTATTTTCCGGAAAGATACATGAAGCGATTTTGCGTTGTCTGGCTGTTGCCGCTGCTGCTGGGAATCTCCTGGCTGGGGTGCACCACCTCCGCCACCAAAAAGAGTGGTGAAAAGAGCGTGCGTCGTGACCGCTCCATGGCGGCGGCCGATCCCCGGGCCGCCGAGCTGGTGATCCGCGGGGCGCTTGCCGAGTTGCAGGAAGACTACGCCGCGGCGCTCAACGCCTATCAGGAAGCCGCGGTCTATGACACTGCCTCCGCCTCCCTGATGAATGCCATTGGCGAAGCCTATTTGGCGCTGGGCAATCTCCCCACCGCCGAGCAGTCCTTCAAGCGTGCACTCCGTCTCGATCCCACTTACATTCCCGCGCGCGAGAATCTGGCGCATCTCTACCAACGGCAGGGCAGGAGCAGCGCGGCTGCCCGGGAGTACGAGACCATCCTGACGTTTGATCCGGAAAATGCCGCCGCCTTGTTCAATCTGGCGGCGCTCAGCATGGGGCAGCGCGATTCCCGCCGCGCTATCGAGATGCTGCAACGGCTGGTCGATCTCGGCAAGGCCGGTCCGCGCGAATGGCTGGCGCTCGGCACGCTCTATCTCAGCGAAAAAAACTATGATGAAGCCGAAGCCGCTTTTGCCTATTTCATCAAGGATGCGCCCGGCGAGGAACAGGGTTATCTCGCGGTGTCGTCGGTGTATGCCGCCCGGCAGGACACGCTGCGCCTGATCAACTGGTATGAAAAAGCGCTCGCCCGAAACGCCGAATTTCACCGCGTGCGCGACAGCCTCAAAGAAATTTTTCTCGCGCGTGGTGACCGCCGCCGTGCCATCGCGCTGATCGAGCAGCGCGCCGCGCTCGACAGCACGGATTTGGAAGCGCGTCTCGAACTGCACCAGCTCCATCTCGCCAACGGCGACACGCTGGCCGCGCGCGCCAGCCTCGACCAGGTGGTGCGTTCCTTGCATCAGCGCTGGCAGCGCGATTCCAGTGACGTCCGTCTCATGCTGCAACTGAGCGAGCTCTACCGGTTGCGCAATGATTCGCTGCAGGCCGCCGCCATGACCGACCGCGCCATCGCCGCGCTGCTGCGCAAAGTGACGGATGATTCCTCCGACATCGAGGACACCGAGATGCTCGGCCGGCTCTATCTCAGCCGCGGTGACACCGCCGGGGCGCAGGCCACCTACCAGCGCTGGGTTGCACGCGCGCCCGGGGATTTTCGCGGCTACCTGCTGCTCGGCCGGCTGTCCTACAACAACAAACAGTGGCAGCGGGCCGTGGATTATCTCGAACAGGCCCTCCAGATCGAAAACGCCCTGCCCGACGCCTGGATGATGCACGGGCATTCCAATCTGCTGCTGAATCGCACCGCGGAAGCGCAGCAGAGCTTCGAACGGGCGGTCGAGCTCGATCCCGGCAACCCGCTGGCCAATTTTTTTCTGGGTTTCTGCCTGAGCCAGTTGCGGCAGCATGAGCAGGCCCTGCCTTATCTGCGGCGGGCGGTCGCGCGCAATCCCGGCGAGGCGGGCTGGTGGGGCACGCTGGCCGCGACCCTGGATGAACTAGGCCGCCATGCCGCCTCGGATTCCGCCTATCAACATGCGCTCAAGCTCGCCCCCGAGGATGCGACACTGCTCAACAACTACAGCTATTCACTCTCCGTGCGTGGCGAACGTCTGGAAGAGGCGCTGACGATGGTGAAAAAAGCACTGGAAAAGGAGCCCGCCAACGGCGCCTTTCTCGACACCATCGGCTGGGTGTATTACCAGATGGGAAAATACGAGCTGGCCCTGGAATACATTCAAAAATCCGTGGCCGTGCGTGACAACTCCGCAGAGGTGCTGGAGCATCTCGGCGACGTGTATGACAAGCTCGGCCAACCCGAACGGGCACGTGAATACTGGCAAAAAGCGCTCGAGCTGGAACGTGACCGCGCCAGTGTGAGACAAAAGTTGGGCGTCAGCCGGGACAAACCATGAGCCCGCTTCGTTTCCCGGCAGGTGGCACGCGCCGCACCGGTTTCACCCTGCTGTTCGGCAGTCTGCTGCTGCAGGGGTGCGCGGCCCTGTCCACCTCCCGCAAGCCCGCCGTGTCCGCCACGGCCGCCGAAGTCTACTTGCAGGTGGTGGAGAACTATCGCCGGGTCAAGTCCTTTCGTGGCACCGGCCGCTTGATCATCGACACGCCCGGGCTGCAAACGCATGCACCCGCCACCGTGCTGGTGCGCAAACCGGACTCCATGTTCATCAAACTCGAAGCCGTGTTCGGCATCGATGTCGGTTTCTTCTTCGCCGATGGCCACCGCTTCGAAACCTACTCGCCGCTGGAAAACACCTATTTTTATGGCGACCTCGGCGGCATGCAGGCACTGTTGTTGTTTCAGATGGAAATCACCTACGACGAGTTGATGAGCAGCGCCGTCGGCACCATCCTGCCGCCTTTCGACAGCACTTTCACGATGACCCCGGCAGAGGGGGCTTATCGGTTTGATGGCCGGCGCGGACAGTGGCAGGTGACGTACTGGGTCGACGGCAGCCGCGGCGCCGTGACCCTGGCCGAGCAGCGCGATGAAAACGGCTTGTATGCCCGGCAGACCTTTCGCAGTTTCCGCAAGGTGGAGGGCGTCTGGCTGCCGCGTCTGATTCAGATCGACAAGCCGCGACTGCGCGAGCGCCTGACCCTGTTTT
Source organism: candidate division KSB1 bacterium (assembly GCA_034506255.1). NCBI lineage: Bacteria > Pseudomonadati > Candidatus Zhuqueibacterales > Candidatus Zhuqueibacteraceae > Candidatus Coneutiohabitans > Candidatus Coneutiohabitans thermophilus. The sequence goes on from JAPDPX010000016.1 coordinate 39,995, forward strand.
ATGACGAGGTGAGGCTCAACCGCAACCTGGCACAGGCAGACTTCAGTATGCGCGTGCCGGCTTCCGCCAGGCGCATCCGAGTGACTCAACCCGCTGATGATGCCGCCGGCCAACCGGACAGCAAGCCATGAATGATTCTCCCGAGACTGCCGAGCAACCCGTGCCGCGGCGCCGGCGTTCTTCGCGCCATCGTCGCCGCCAGCCAAAAGCGAGCCAGGCGGGCGCAGCAGAGAATTCCGCCACCGCTCCCCCGCCGCCCAATTCCCCGGCCGCCGGCGAACTCCAAAAAAAACGGCCGCACCGCCGGGAACTTGGCCGCGAGCCCGCCGGGAAACCCACGCTCTCCGTGGTGGTGCCGTTGTACAACGAAGCGCCGTCACTCGCCGAGCTGCATGAGCGCATTGCCGCTGCGCTGCAGGAACTCGACCTGTCCGCCGAAATCATCTTTGTGGACGACGGCTCGACCGACGGCTCGTTCGAAGTGTTGCAGAACCTGCGCCGCCGCGATGCGCGCGTGCGGGTGTTGCAGTTCCGCCGCAATTATGGCAAGTCCGCCGCGCTGGCGGCGGCCTTCAGCCGGGCGCGCGGCCGCTTTCTCATCACCATGGACGCCGACCTGCAGGACGATCCCGCCGAGATGAAGGCGCTTTTGGAAAAACTCGAAACCGGCTATGACCTCATCTCCGGCTGGAAACGCCGGCGCTATGATTCTTTCATCAAACGCGTCACCTCGAAAATCTTCAACCGTGTCACCGGCAGCCTCACCGGCCTGCGGATTCATGACATCAACTGCGGCCTGAAGGCCTACCGCCGCGAAGTCACGCAAACCATCCCGGTGTATGGCGAACTGCACCGCTACCTCGCCGTGCTGGCGCATCGTGAGGGCTTTCGCGTCGGCGAAATCGAAGTCAAGCACCATCCGCGCAAATATGGCAAGAGCAAATTCGGGCCCTCGCGTTTTACCAAAGGCTTTTTGGATTTGTTGACCGTGCTGTTTCTCACACGCTACACCAAGCGGCCGCTGCATCTCTTTGGCCTGGCCGGGATCATTTCCTTCCTGCTGGGCTTCGGGGTGACCGCCTACCTGGCGGTCGAGCGGCTGTTCTGGTCGGTTTATCTCACCAATCGGCCGCTGTTGTTTCTCGGCATTTTGCTGATGATCATCGGCGTGCAAATGTTTTCCATCGGCCTGCTCGGCGAGATGATCACCGCCACCAGCGCGCCGACGACGGCTTATTCCATCAAGGCGGAGCTGGGCTTTTCTGCCGAGCGGCAATGATGCGCCGGCGCCGCCATGCCCCGCCGGCCGCCTGTGCGAATGCCCAGGATTCATGCCCGCGCTGCTCATGACTGCATCGTACCATCCCGACCCGCAAACCTCCAAGCCCCTGGTCTGGATCGTCATCGTCAACTGGAACGGCAAGGCCGATACCCTCAACTGCCTGGCCTCGTTGCGCCGGATCACCTATCAACCCCATCTGGTGCTGGTGATCGACAATGCCTCGACCGACGGCAGCGTGGCGGCCATCCGCGAGGCTTTCCCCGAGGTGCGGATTTTGGCCAACGCGCGCAACGAGCGTTATGCGCGCGCCAACAATCAGGGCATTGAGCTCGCGCTGGCAGCCGGCGCGGAATTCGTGCTGCTGCTCAACAACGACACCGAAGTGGCGCCGGATTTTCTCGATCATCTCGTGCTGGCCGCGCTGTTTCGCCGGGAAGTCGGCATGGTCGGACCCAAAATCTATTATCATCAGCAGCCGCAGCTCATCTGGTTTGCCGGCGGCAAGATCAACTGGTGGAGCGGGCGCATCTACCATCTCGGCCTGCGCCAGATCGATCACGCCTCGCTGGCCGCGCCGCAAGCAGTGGACTATCTCACCGGCTGTGCCCTGCTGGTGCGCCGCGCCTGTGTGGAAAAAATCGGCCTGCTCGACGAAGCCTATCACATGTATGCGGAAGACGCGGACTGGTGCCAGCGGGCGCGCCAGGCCGGCTTCCTCTGCCTGTATCAGCCGGAGGCCCGGGTCTGGCACAAGATCAGTGCCAGCACTAGCGCGAGCTATAAAATCTACCACAAAGTGCTCGGCAATTTTCGGTTCTATCGCAAATATGCCCGCTGGTATCACTGGCTGACCATTCCCTTCGGCGTGGCCTGTGGTGCGTTGCATGAAATCCTTCGGCTGGCTCTCACCCGGCCCCGTCAGGCGGATGAACTGGCGGCTGCCCTGGCGCGCGGCTTCCGCGATGCGCTGTTGCGCCGGCAGGCATCCCCTTAAAACTTTTTTCCCAGCCCCTTCGTCCAATCCGGTGGACCAAAGCAGCGCTTGCCCGGGTCGGGCAGGAGCGCCTCACGCAGCAAAACGGCGGTTCTTATGACAGATGCGGACCTGATCGCCAGATTTGTCAAAGGTGATGTCAATGCCTTCAACACCCTGGTGTGGCGTTGGCAAAAGACAATCTACAATTTTGTGCTCCGGTACGTCGGCAACCGTGAGGAAGCGCATGACCTGACCCAGCAGGTGTTCATGCGCGTCCATCGCAGCCTGCCGCGGCTCAACAAGCCAGCCAGCTTTTCGACCTGGATTCATCAGATCGCCGCCAATCTCTGCCGGGATTGGATCAAGCAGCGCCGCCGGCGGCCGGCAGTCTCCCTGGAGAATTTGCAGGAAAACGGCGCGGCCGATCTGCACAAGCATCCGGCGCTCACCCTGTTTCCGGAAGCCAGCCAACATCCCGACCGCATCGTCAGCCGCAATCAACTGCGCGAACTCATCGAAAAAGCGCTGCAGGAAATTCCCGAGGAGCAACGCGTGGTGGTGATCATGAAGGAGTATCAAGGCCTGAAGTTCACTGAAATCGCCGAGGTCTTGGGCGCGCCGGTGAATACGGTCAAATCCCGGCTGTACTATGGCCTCTCCGCCCTGCGCAAAGTCCTGGCTCGTTGGCAACTTGATGATGAGGTGCTGCACTATGAGATGTGAGGATACCAAACTCGCGATGATGGACCTGCTCCACGACGAGATCGATGTCGAGAGCGGGCGGTTGCTTCGCACTCATCTCGCCCATTGCGAAGCCTGCCGCCGGGAATACGAAGAGCTCAGCCGGGCCAGCCTCGCCCTGCATGCCTGGCCGCCGGAGAACCCGCCGGCGGACTTGGTGTTCGTCCACCCGCGCACCAGTTGGCTGACTGCTCTGAAGCAGCTCATCCTGCCCGAAGGTGCGCCGCTGGCAGCGCGTCTGGCCGTGGGCTTCACCGGCGCCCTGGTCGCGGCCCTGGTGACCAGTGCGCTGCTCAATCTCGAGATCCGTTATCGTGACGGGGAATTCACTTGGCGCAGCAGCCTGACGCCGCACCGCACCGTGGAACTGACCGAACAGTTCAAGCAGGAAGTGACCGAGCAGTTGCGCCGGGAAAACCGTGAACTCGTTGCCCAGCTCGTGCAGGCGCATTATCAGGAACAACAGGCTGAGTTCGATCGCACCCTGGTCAGTCTGGCCACTGAATTCAACCGTCAGCGCCAGCAGGATATCCTCCTGCTCGGCCACGGCCTGGAAAAAATCGAACAAAACACCGCCCAACGTTTGCGCCAAACGGATCGCATCCTGGACCAACTGCTGCTGCGCGTGGGCAGTATTCCGCCCAGCCCTTGAGAAACCCGGTGGGGCTTGGCGCAAGGTGACAGAGACCGCGAAATTGCCGCGGCCGGCGAATCAATTGCCGCGCAAATGTCTGCCGGCAGATAAAGAAGTTTGTGCTGGATTTTCATCGTGAAGGGTGTGCAGAGGCACATGACAATTTCCCCGGGAGGAAACAGCACGAGGTTGAACGGCGACCGCCCGACGGAGCGGGTTGCAGCCCGGACTTGATGAGATTGAAACGAGTATGAGAGGGAAAAGACTGCTCTCCCTGCTGCTGCCAGCCGCGCTGGCGACCAGTCCCCCTGACGCTTTGCAGGCGCAAAAGCTGGTGCGCATGCCCGCCGGCCTGCAACGCGACATGGAGATCCTGGAGCTGGTGCTCGACCGTTTGCTGGAAGTGCAATCCGCGCAGGCCTTGCATTGGCGCGAACCCGTCACCCGGGCGACTTATTTGCCCGGCTTTGGCGTGCTCTTTAAAGTGCCGGCCCCCTCCGGCAATTTTGCCTTCTTCAAGTGGGAGCAAGAACACTCCGACTTTGCCGGGCAGCCGGAGTATTACAGCGCGCAGACCGGCACCCCGCGACAGAACAACCGTGCGGCAGCCGCGGCTGCCGATGAAGAGGCGCTGGTTGATTTTTTCACCGAGTGGGCGGATGCCCTCGAACAGTTGGGTGCGCAGGAGCAAATTGCGGTTTATCGCGAAGCCGGGCCGGCATGGTCCGTTTCCCTGCAATTGGGCGGAGAGCCCGTCCGGCAGTTCGAGAGCCGGCCCGGGGAGTTGCTGGCGCGGGTGCGCAAGCCGGATCTCGATGCCCTGCGCGCCGGAACGTTGAGCCGCGCGCAATTCCGCAGCCGCATTCAGCAACAGCGTTTGCCCGAACGGGAAACCGCCCTGGCAACCATCGCGGCGGCACTTGAGCGAACGCTCGCCAACCGGCCGGGAGAGGCGCGCAGCATTTATCTGGAGAATTACGGCGTGGTGTTCTTCACCAATGCCCGCCTGGGACGAAGCTTCGACGAAAATTTTTGGCAGGATTTGAGCGCCGCCGCGCAAGAGCAGTCCGCCGCCTTCGAGGAATTCAAAACCGCTTCGCAAGTGATGGCGGAGTTGAAACGCCGGATGGAACGCCACGCGCAAAGGATGCAAGCGCTGGTCGCCGAGCGCCGTCAAAGCTGGCTGGCGGAATATGGCCGGCTGCGCGTGCAGCTGGCGGAAACGCTGGCCGATCAAAGCAGGGCCTTGCCCCGCCTCGCGCCGCAGGAGTGGCTGGTGATTGCCACCGACCTGCCAGATGCCCCACCCGATTCACCCGGCCAGTTGATTTGCCGGCTGCGCAAGCAGGATGCCGACGATTTTGCCGCGCACAGAATCTCGCGCGAGCAATTGCTGAAAAGGGTCATTTATTCCGAAAACTGACCACGGCCTGCCTCCCGTGGCAAAGGAATAGTGCCCGCATCAAACCCAAAAATTCGCCCTCGAAAGCGAACTCCCACGAAAAAACATTTTCGTGGGAGTTCATTTGCGTGGGCGAAAACATGAGTCGCTGTCAACATCAAACGCAAACATTCCGCCCTCGGAAGCGAAGTCCCACAAAAAAACATTTTCGCGGGCGAGGGGCCATGACGCCTTAAAATTGTTTTGCCCGCGTGCCGTGGTGCAATTCACGCGCACAAATCAACACAAAATCATCCGCCGGCGCCGCGTTGCGTCGCACCGCCCGCCATGACAATGCCGCATGCTCACAGAAATGCCGCCCTCTCAAATTGTTTGCGAGCGTGCGGCCTCAATATTTGGCCAGCCGCCAGCACAGCCGCATCGGCCTCTGAATCACCACCCCGGCAATTCCAACCTTTGCAGTCTCGCCATCGATTTCGAGTTTCCAAAACTGGCGCTGGCGCGACTCGGCTTTGAAGCCGGCAATGCCCGTCACAAATCGGCGGGTGAAATCGGCATAATCCATTTTGAACAGCCGCTCCATCAGATCGCGGCCATTGGTGCCCGGTGCCACCTGCAACCGCGCCTCGAGATGATTGGACGAGTCGGCAAGGATTTCCACCACCACGGCCACACCGCTGCCGCTTTGCGCCGCGGCCGTCAGCGTGCCCCCCGCCAGCAGTCCCCATCCCAGGCATACGAACCACACGAGGGTTTGCATGTGCTCTCCTTTGCTTGAATGGCAGGCGGCAAGATAACGCAACGCCCCGCCAGTTGCAACCTTTGACATTACGCCGCCGCCATTGTATATTGCCGCCGGTTGGCAGGCAACAGCCGCAGACATCAGCACACGAGGCCGAGATGCCCCTTACCCCAACAACCGGCAACCGGCGCGAACGCTTGCGCGCCATGATTCTCACCAGCTTGTTCACCGCGCTCACCGCATTCGGTGCCTTCCTCCGTATTCCCCTGCCGCTGGTGCCGTTGAGCCTGCAGGATTTCTTCGTGCTGCTCTCCGGCAGCCTGCTCGGCCCCGTTTTCGGCTGTCTCAGCCAGTTGCTTTATCTCGGTCTGGGACTCGCCGGCCTGCCGGTCTTCACGCAGGGCGGCGGCCCGGCTTATGTGCTGCAGCCGACGTTTGGCTATCTGCTCGGCTTTCCGCCCGCCAGTTTCCTCACCGGCATTTTGATTCACGGCCGCTCCGGCGGCGGCCGGCAGCTTCCCGCCCTGCCCCTCCCCCGCCTGCTGCTGGCTTATGCCGCCGGCATGGCTGCGATTTTTACACTCGGCATCGGGTATCTCTGGCTGAATGCCAGATTCGTTTTGGGAAGCGGCCTGACTTTGACCCAGGCGTTGTGGACCGGCGGCCTGATTTTCCTGCCCGGCAGCCTCGTTAAGCTCGGTGCACTCAGCATGCTCTACCGGTTGTTGCAGACGCGTTTGACGGTTGCCCCACCCCATCTCTGAGGAGTCATGTGCACATGGCAGAATTCATTCTTGGTATTGAAGGCGGCGGCACGGCGCTGAGCGGCTGCCTGCTGCGCGGCGACGGCGTCATTTTGGCCTGTGCCCAGGCGGAACCGGTGATCTATGCGCAAGTGCGCGGCGGCATCAGCCAGCCGATTCTGCAGTTGCTGCGCCGTCTGCAGCAACAGGCACAGCTTCCGCCGCAACCCGTTGACTTCGCCGGCGTGTGTTCGACCGGCATCGGCCGCGCCACCGACCGCCAAATTGTGAGCGAAGCGCTGGCGGCAGTGAACCTCGCGCGCCATCTCACGGTGGACAGCGACGCCATGAGCGCGCTCACCGGCGCCTTTGCCGGCGCGCCCGGCATCATCGTGGCGGCCGGCACCGGCTCCTTTGCCTTTGCCCGCACCGGAGAGGGACAGTTCGTGCGCGTCGGCGGCTGGGGATACCTGCTGGGCGATGAAGGCAGCGGCTTTGCCCTGGCACGCAACGCCATCAATGCCGCCCTGCAGGATTGGGACGGCCGCGGCGAGGCCACCAGTCTGCGCCGGGTGTTCGAACGACATTTTGAGGTGGAAAGCATCGAGCTGAGCATCAGCAAGATTTATCAACCCGGTTTCGATCGCGGCCACATGGCAAAGCTCGCGCCCCTGGTTTTTGCGGAAGCCGAGGCCGGTGACGCCGTGGCGCAGCGCCTGATCGCCGAGACCGGCTTCGCGCTCGGCCTGCATGCCCGCGCCGCGCTGGCCAGGTTTCACACGCAACAAACCATTCCCCTGGCGCTGCTTGGCGGACTCTTCCATCGCCGCGAGCTGCTGCTGCCCTCCTTCTGGCAGGCGCTCGGCGCCGCGCAGGCGCGCCTGCGACTGGTCGAGCCCCGTTTCCCGCCGGTGATCGGTGGAGCCTTGCTCGCGCTATTGCAGGCCGGCCGCACGCTCGATGAAACTTTTCTCGGCAGGCTCGAACAATCCCGCCGCCATTTCAACATATGAAGACCTGCTGCAAGATATTTTGAAAAGGCGCGGGCTGCCGGCCCAATGTCACCAACTTTGCAGGCAAAGCAAAAACTCTCCGGCCAGGAGGCGAGTCCGCAGAGGTTTTGCAAAGATTTTCAAACCGCAAAACCCACCAGGAGAACGAGGGAAAATTTTGTGGCCTTTGTCATCTTGGTACTGACGCGACTCGTGTTTGTAATGCCTCAGTCACGTGCGGAGAAGCAGCACAGCCCTCTCGTCTGCCTGCAGACCGGCAATCTGTGCAACGGCATTTTCCTGGCAACGTCATGCCGACATCTTGTCGGCATCCAGTCTTGGCAATACCACAAGGGGGTATGATGAACGCTTCCGCTCTCCCCTACATCCCGCGTCCAAATTTGGAAGAAGATGTGAGACCTTTCCTCCTCGCCAATCTCACCCCGCGGCCCAGTACCACCAAGGCCTTGTTGCTCAGCGGCAAAAAAGGCATTGGCAAAAAAACTCTGCTCGCTCGCCTCCTGCAGCAGGAAACGCAGCTCAGCCGGTATACCAGCTTCATTTTGGATCTGAACAAACAGTCTTTGTATGATACTGCGAAACGGGATCGCGGGCTGCACCAGAAAGCTTTCGACAGCGCCACCGAAATTGCAGCAGAAGCCAGTCCCTTCCTGCTGCAGGTGGTTTGGATCATCTTTCAGAACTTTGCAAAAGACCTGATCTTCCCCGCGAAATCACCCAAAACTTTCGAGACTCTCGCAGAGGTCGAGGACGCCATTTTTGCGCTGGCCGAAGAAAAACCGCTGCTGTTGCATATTGAAAATTTTAATGACCAGGATCCTGAGCACGCGCGCACCCTCGCTCATCTCGTGAATGAAGGCTATCTGCGAAAATCGGCCTGGGTGATTGCCATACTCACCCATGAAGAGCAAGTGGATGACCAGAACCCCTCAAAAAATATCCGGCGCTTTCTCAGAAACGATGATCACTTGCGCTGCTTTGCCGTCCCGGCGCTTGCAAAAGACGCCTGCGTGACCAGGCTGGCAGCTTGCGGACTGTCGCCGGAATGGGCGCAAACCCTTCATAACTTTTCCGCGGGTCATCCCGGCCTCATGAATTCTCTCTGGCAACTTCTACAGGAAGAAGGCATTCTAGATCGAACTGGAACGGATAAATGGAACGCCCGGGACGACCCTCAGCCCCTTCTCCCGGCGGATTTGGCGCGCCGGGGTCTGCAGCGTCTGATTGCGCAGCGTTGCCCACAACTTTCACCGCCGTTCGATGCTTATTTGCTGGATGGCCTGTTCATGGCGGCGGCCATGGGAGAAACCTTCCTGCCCCAGGCCGTTGCCGAAACGGTGATTCCGGCTGAGCGCAAACACAGCGATGAGGAAATCGGAGCGTGGGAGGATACGTGGTATGAATTTTTGGAAGCCGGCGATGAAACCTCCCCTCCCATGGCCAAACCCATGCAGGAAAACGGTCGGAATAAAACCATATCAGGCGCCAATAACCGCCTCTTTTTTGTCCATGCGTTCGAGGATCAAAAGTGGAAATACCTGTTGAGCCACATCGCCCGACAAATGTGCGATCCGCTGGCGTGCAACCGTCCGTTTTACGAAAGCCTGGCGCAACTGGAAGACTGGTTGCAGAGGTGGTTTCAGGAAAATTGGCTGCTGGCCCTGCCTTATCGCATCGCCGTCAATCGCACCCTCTGGCGATTCGATTTGGCGGCATCGTTGGAGAAACAACTGCGCCGGCATCATTTGCTGACCGAACTTCCGCCAAAGATCAACCAAGAACGCCAACGGGTGGCAACCGGCGCCGCGGCAGGAACCTTGTATCAGCTTCTTTTGTGGTATGGCGAGGTATTACGCGATTGCGGTGAGTATCCCACAGCGCTTGAAATTGTCTTGGAAGCGCAGCAATTGGTCGATCAACATAAAGTCACCCTCAGCGAATTGGAACTTGCCTCGCTTTTAGATTTTCTTGCTCGATGTTATCATGATAATGGTCATTATGCCGCGGCCGAGCCGCTGTATCGCCGCGCGCTGGGAATTTACGAGCAGCACCTGGGCCCCGAGCATCCGGAGGTCGCGAGGAGTTTGAACAATTTGGGGATGTTGCTCCAAGATCAGGGCCACTATGCCGCGGCCGAGCCGCTGTTTCGCCGCAGCCTGAAGATTCTTGAGCAGCACTTGGGCCCCGAGCATCCGCACACCCGGACCGTGCGGAAGAACTATGAATTGCTACTCGCCAAGATGGCCGCCCCTCAGTCCCGCTAGGGACGACCTGTTTATAGCCCAGGAATTATTCAACCCTCCCAGCCCCGGCGAGGCGGCCTGTTCCTCGCTCCGCTGGAGCTGTTTGTGCCTCGGCCTGAAGATGAGAGATGGCCGCCCCTCAGTCCCGCTAGGGACGACCTGTTTATAGCCCGTTAGGGACGCCCTGTTTGTAGCACAGGAATTATTCAACCATCCCAGCCCCATCGGGGCGACCTGTATCATCTCAACACGGAACAGAACCACCAATGGCCAACACCTACACCCAAATCTACATTCATGTGGTCTTTGCCGTACAAGGCCGGCAGAATCTTCTCCAACCGGAACATAAGGAAGAGCTGCATAAATACATCACTGGCATTGTACGCAACCGAGGCCAAAAACTCATCGCCATCAACAGCATGCCCGATCATGTCCACCTGCTCATTGGCTTGAAGCCCAGCATCGCCTTGTCGGATCTGGTACGTGACATCAAGGCAGCCTCCTCCGGATTTATCAACGAGAAGAAATGGGTGCGAGGCCGCTTCAACTGGCAGGAAGGCTTCGGTGCATTTTCCTACAGCCATTCGCAGGTGGATCGGGTGGTGAAATACATCAACACCCAGGAGCAACATCACACCAGGAAATCATTCAAAGCCGAATACCTGGAATTGCTCAAAAAATTTGAAATCGAGTATGACGAGAAATATGTGTTTGATTGGATCGCCGCGGGCGTGGGCCGCTCCTCCGGAGCTTGAATTTTGTGGGTTGGACGGAGCTATAAACAGGCCGCTCCGCTGGAGCTGTATCGCCGCCGCCTGAGGATTTTCGAGCCGCCTTTGGGTCGGAGCATCCCCACACCCAAACAGTGCGAGAGAACTATGAATTTCTACTCGCCAAGATGGACGCCCTTCAGTCCCGCTAGGGACGACCTGTTTATAGCACAGGAATTATTCAACCATCCCAGCCCCATCGGGGCGACCTGTTCCTCGCTCCGCTGGAGATGTTTTCGCCGCGGGCATGGGCCGCTCCTCCGGGTATCCCCTCGGTGAACCACATCTTTCCTCTTGGTGAATCGCTGCGTATCTTTGCGCAAAATTCACCAGGAGGAGTCCCATGTGGTCTCGCAGACGGCGGGTGTGTCCCGCGGCGCGTCTTGCCCTCATCAAAAAGTATCTCGCCA
>JAPDPX010000017.1:0-23151 GCA_034506255.1 candidate division KSB1 bacterium
ATAGGTCTCCCTGTTCCGCGTGATGGTAGCTAGGTGGCGCGGGCTTACCAGACCGGCGTCTATTGCCGGTTGCACCGCGTGCTCGTAAACCAGCTCGCGGAAATGAGCTAACAGCTCTATGACACGGTGATACTTGGCGTAACCCCAACGACGGGCAAAATCTTCGAGAAGCTCTTTGGCTGTCTCGAACGTCAGGCCGTAGGGGTTGAACTTCTCACTCAGCGCTAGCTCGAGCAGCCCAGGGTCGAAGTCGTCTGGATTGGTCTCGGCCCATTCCTTGTAGACCTCTATGGCCCTCTGTGGGTCACTTATGTTGGTAAGCTGCTGGATACGCTCCTGGGCCTCTCTCGCCCAGTAGGCGCGATCGCCCAACGCTATGCGCTGCGCTACAAGGATGACCCCGGCATCCTGCAAGTCCTGACCCAGAAGCTGATGGAGCGGCTCGAAGACCTCTTCGCGGATACGTTCAACAAAAGCCACGTTCGGCGCATCGCGGTTCAGCCACTCCTGCTGCAGGAGGTTCAGTGCCCGCTCAAGGGCCCAAGGGGGCGCCTTGGTGCCGGTGAGCGCCTTATACGCTCGCTCCAAGGTCGAACCGGGCGCGCTGAACAGCTCCCTCAGCCAGCGCCATTTGGCTTTCTGCCGCGCCTGCCGCTGCACAGCCCGGGCAGCATGCCTGTGGTGCTCAGCCAGTTCATAGTCTGCTCTGCTAGCCTCACGAATGACACGTAACCTGGCTTCCTGATCACGCACCAGTCCCTGAATAGCCAGATAATCCTGCCAAAAGCCCACCCTAGCCTTGGCGAAGGCGAGCAGGGCGTTCCAGAAAGTTGGCGCCTTGTTAGCCAGGGTGCCCGGGGATAGAAGGAGCACCGAGATAGCATCAGCAAACAGTTCGTCCGGCTGCACCCTATAGGCTCGTTGCTCATCGGTAATTTCACCCCGCCAAAACTCCGATAGGGCTATGAGCTCCTCCTTGACTTTGGCAAGCCCAACCACATTGCGACTCTTGAGCTCGTCATTCAGTAGGTCGGTGTAGAGCTTTTGGTAGACATCCATCCAAGCCCGTAACTGGGGCCCGGGCTGCTTTGGCTTTGGTCCCATGAGTGCAACGGTCTGCACAGCAGCCATCGCTTTCAAGCGGTTCCGCACAGCCTGGGGCACTGGAGTGCCACCTGGCAAGACAAGCGTGTGCTTGAGGTAGTTCCTCATCGCAGCGATATGGCCCAGAATGTTGCCCCGCTTGAGTGTCCCTTGGGGCAGGAAATCGACCAGGTGACCGATCTCATGGGCGAGAACCATGTTGGCTAGCTGTGGGTTACCCGCCACTGTAGCCAGTACATCGATCCTCCTCTTGCTACCATAGAACACACCCAACGCGTCCTTGATGCGCAGCTTCCGCACTACCCTGATCTTCTGCTGCCCCAACAACGGCCAGACAAGTTGGACCAGTTGTTCCCTTGGCAGTGGCAGAAGCTCGATCTGCTGACCCAAAATGACAGCGTTGGCGCGCTCAGCAACCTGTGGGTAGGCTGTCGCAACCGCGAGATTGAGCTCCTCTACTAGATCGACCTCCGTTTCCTCATCCGGATAGGTCGGGACGACATAAGCCCTCGGATCATCGGGCTCAAGGTCCACATCCGGGTCGGGTGGCGGCAATTCTTCGTCGCTTAAGACCTCTTCGATCCTGGGAGCGGTACCAAACTCCAAAGCCTGGGAGAGTTTCTCTATCTCTTGGGCAACCTCGGCGAGCTTAGCCTCGACAGCGCGGATGTCCTGTTCGATTCTCTGCCGCTGTTGGCCGGCAACAGCCAGCTTGCCAGCCCTGTCGCGATAGAAAGCCAACACCTCGTCCAGCATAGCTGGCAGGCGTCCAATCTCGTCAATGACCCGCTTGTTTACGGTCTTGTGGTCGAACTTTGTAAGCGGTGAGCTAATCTTCACCTCATCCGACCCGAGCGGTTCCTCCAAGCTGAAAGCGACAATCCAGTTAAGACCATCATTGCGTACTTCAATAGGCAAGCCGAGGAACTCCCCTGCCAGGGGGCGAGCTACAGCGCCCACTTCAGCAGACGCGATAAAGTTCTCCGCGTCTTGCCTGTTCTCGAACGTCCTACCTTCGAGCGTAATTCTGAATTCACCCTTGGGCTTGAGCTTGGCCTTGGCGGCTTCGAGGCCAGCGATATACGTTCCCGCCTCCTCGAGCCTCTCGCCAAGCTCTGTGAGGGGACCAAGGCGGTGCTCTATCTCCCGCAGGTCGCGTTGCAGTGTGTGCAGCCGCAGCTCTAGCTCTATCTGCACCTGCTCAAGTTCAGCGCGCTTGAGCAGGCGCGGGTCGCCGGCTGCCAGAGCTTTGATCTCAGCGAATGTAAGCGGCCTAGACCCAATATCCTCAACTTGAACCAGCTCTTGCGCACCCAGGCGCCCAGTGGCGATCTGCTCCATCACTTGGGCTTTGCGCTCCAGGATCCGCATCAGGTAAGCATCGAACGACCCCTCCTGGACGTAGTTCACAATCAGAACCTCTTTGTTCTGATTGCCCTGACGCACCATCCTAGCGTGACGCTGCACCAGGTCGACCGCCCTCAAGGGGTAGTCGATGTTGTGGATCACCTTAAGCCTGTCCTGGATGTTAAGCCCCAGCCCACCTTTCTGTGTGGAGCCGACAATCACCCGGACTTTGCCCTCACGTACCTTGGCGAACAGGCGCTCCGCGTCACGACCTTGCGCTTCGTGAACAAAGGCTATCTCGTGCAGCGGTATACCACGGGCCACAAGCAGGCCCCTGAGTTCCTCGTAGAGGTTAAGCTTGCTACCAGGTACCCCGTAGTCCAGGAAGACCAACTGCACCAAGCCCGGAAACTCGGAGTAGTACTCGACTATCTTTTGCGCCGCCGCCGGCAGCTTTCCGTTGGCAGGATCGAACCGCCAGCGTTCGGGATCGACTAAAGCGAGCGAGATTGCCCCCAGTCGCGCCTCGGTGCTCAGTTTTAACAAGTTGTCAACACTTCTCTTGACCAGACCGGAGCGGATCTTCTGCGCCCGGGCGTAGATCTCCTGGTAGAAATCCTTGATCTCCGGGGACAGGGGCACGACCTCGTTCCTAACCGAAGCCTTAGGGCGCTGTATGTCAGGCAAAGCATCAAGGTGGTGGCCAATTGCTACCTGTCGCCACATCCTTATCAGTTCGGACAGGTTCACAAACGGGCCAATGTAGCTCTGGGGCCGGTAGGCTCCCTCGACCGTAAGGTCAACAGTAGTGGTGCGCTTCGCGAAATTCGTCAGCCACTGGTCGAGGTGTTCCATCCCACGTTCGGCTAAGAGATCGGGAGCTAGGTAGCGGAGATAGTTGTGGATCTCCGCTATGCTGTTAGCAAGCGGTGTTCCGGTAGCCAAAATGAGACCGCTGTTCCCTCTAAGCGACTGGACGTACCTTGCCTTCAGGTAGAGATCCCACGCCCGCGCTGATTCGGCGGTCTGAATAAGGGCGCTCGAAACAGGAAGGTTCTTGAAGTTGTGCGCCTCGTCGACGATGATCTGGTCAATTCCAAGATCTTCGAACCAGATACCGCGCTCCTTGGGCCCCCGCCTCAGCCCCTCGAGCCGTGCTTCCAGTGCCGCCAGGCGGCGAAGTATCGCCCGCTCCGTAGGTCCGGCGCGGCGCTCCGACTCTTCACGTGACGACTCAAGCGCCTGCCTGAGCTTACGCAACTCGTCGGCAACCACCTCTGCCGCAAAATCCGGCGAGACAGGGATCCGAGCAAAAGCTGTGTAGGGCATTACAACAGCGTCCCAGTTGCCAGTGGCAACACGAGCGATAAAAGCCGCCCGCTTCTCTGGCTGCAAGTCAGCGGCTGTGGCCGCTAGAATACGGGCACCAGGATAGATCGCCCTGAACTGATAGGTAAACTGGTGAAGCGTTTGGTTCGGAACAACAAACAGCGGTGGCCGTTTTGTAATGCCGTGCTGTCGCAGGAGCATACCGGTCACAATCAGGCTATATGTCTTGCCACCACCAGCCTGCGTAGACACCAGACCGCGACCACCGTTGACCAACAGGAAAGCAATCTCCTTTTTCTGGTGGTCCATGAGCTCAAAGGGTTGGCCTGCAACAGTAGAAGCCAAACCCGGAAAGCGCAGCCAATCGGTAACCGGTTCATAGGGAACCGACGAGCTGAGGAGCGCGTTGAACCGGTTAGCCAGACGCTCTCCTACAGCGGGAACTGAAGTGACATACTCGTTGAAGTACTGGTGAAGCTCATCAACCCGCTGCTTGGCAAGATAGGTCGCCTCGACATCGAGGACACTCTTGTCCCCGACTTTTCGGTAGACCCTAGGCTCCGTGTTGTTCAGTGCATGCCGCAGGATAGTACTGAAAGGCACGCTCTCAGTGCCCAAGTTGCGAAGTATCCGGTTGAGAGCGGCTGCCTCTGCTTTCCACACACCGAGCGGGGCTACGTACTCAAGCGAGACTCTGTCTATTAGTTTATAGGCCTGCCACGAACCGCCCTTCTCTTGGGCCAGCCACTCCAGGAAACGTTTGAGTACGGATTCCTCGATCCACCCGGGACCCAGCCGCCATTGGATCTCGTTAGCCGTCTTCTGCTTCGGAAGCCGCCGCCGCAAAGCCTCGACGTTCTTCTGGTACTGGGGGTCCGTCTGGGCTGCAAGCTCGGCTTCCTCAATCTTAAGTGGCAGATTCCCGGCAAGATACACGTCTGCGGGGATCCAGCGCTTGGTTGCGGGGTCGTTGTAGATTCTGCCCTCGAGCGCCTGCAGGACGTGCTGTAGATCCTGACCACTGAGCTCTGCCACTAGATCGAGGTCAACTTCCCCTTTTCCTCTGGCTCGCGCTATGGCGTAAGCCTCGTCGATACTCAGTGTGCCGCTCTTTTTCGCGGGCTGAAGTACTCGGCGTGTCAGAATGTCAGCTTCGGCATAGCCACCGTCGGGAGCTTCGTACTCCAGGGCAGCTACAAGACCGTAGTCGGGGTCGCTTTCGAAGCCTTCAAGGTTACCCTCCTCCAGGAGCCGGCCAAATTGGTCCACGAATGAGCGGTACGTTTGCCTTAGCTCTGTCCTCGCTTGCTCTATCTCACTGTCTGGTGCATCAGACAGCTCCAACCGCAGGAGCGACCTTACCCTTTCCTTGAGCCTGACCAACATCGAGACGCGGGCATGGGAAGCAGGCCGCACCTCGGGCTCTCTGACCTGGCCATTGATGATCTGGCGAAGGCCTGATGGGGTTTCAACGAAAGAACCCTCTTGATACTGGCTCAGGACACCACCAGCCCCGGCCACGGCAGCATCTAGGTTCGCCGTCGCAACGGGTTCCTGCTGTAGCACCCGCTCGGGTACCTCGTTCAGAATCTCGTCAAACAACTTGCCAAGGTCGGTGTCGGCCGGCAGTCGCCGCGGCTCTCCACCGACTCGGAATGGAGCCACCACACCTCGCATAGGCTGCGGTCGCTCTCCTCTGGCCCTACTTGCCAGGACACGCTCGGGGTGCTTATCCCAGTACTCGTTGCGACCGCTCGGAGCTTCCAGGAAATCAGGCTCAGCTGGCGGTTTCTCGTTGGGTAACAGACGCCTGAAGACCAGAAGGTCGCTCTCGACTGACGTTAACTCACCCTCATGGGCCTCGGCTGGCAGGCGCAGGGCATAGAGAAGCTCAGCGTTCCGGGCCCAAAACTCCCGATGGGCTTGCGTCTTCGAATCCATCGAGTAGGTACTCGTAATGAGTGCAACCAACCCACCCGGCCTGACAAGCTTCAGCGACTTGGCGATGAAGTAGTTGTGGAGTGAAAGCTTATCGAGGTCAGGATCGGGATCGGGTACCCTCACCTCAGCGAAAGGAACGTTGCCAATCACAAGATCGAACGTTCCAGAAGGCAATGGGGCTTGCTGGAAAGCCTGGTTCACCACACGCGCCTGCGGCAGCAGGTGCCGCAGCACAGCACTGGAATACGGATCCAACTCAACGGCCGTTACCGCAACGGGAAGACCTTCCGGTGCCAGTGTAATAAACCGACCGCTACCAGCCGACGGTTCGAGAACACGGCCACCCTTGAACCCTAGCTTCTGAACCAAAGCCCAAATCTTCGTCACGAGCACAGGGCTCGTGTAGAAACCGGTGAGCGCACTCGCTGGATAACGCTCTACGGTCTTCAAGATTTTGTCGATTTTCTCCGGTGCAAGCCCGTGCTGCGTCAGAGCGCGGGCAAATTGCTTCGCACCCCAACTTGGGTCAGCATGGCGGACCGTGCCCCAACCTCTAAACCTCGCTAAGAGAGCTTGCTCTTCAGGTGTTGCCCGCCGACCTTCGCGCTCAAGCGCATCCAGAAGTGCCAAAGCTCGCGCTTGGTCCTCGATTATCTGGCTTCGCGGGACTGGGGAGTAGTCTTCTGCGCTGGCTCTGTAGTTCGTGAGAGCTGCTGTTCCCACTCCTCCAGGAACTCGAACACCTCCCGGAGCTTCTGGTTCAGGTACCACTCCAACATCATGAGGTGGAGCCACCCCAGGTAGTGCGCCTCCGACGGGAACTGCTTCCGGAGGTTTTCCTCCTGCTGCCACCCCTTCGACAGTTGCTCCCACAGGCGTCGGTAGCTGTCCTGTAGGTCCTGTGCCACTAGCTCCAGGTACTGGCGTACCTCCGACTTCCGTTTCCGCCACTCCCTGTACAGCTGTGGGGTGAAGTCCCGTAGGAACTGCTCCGACAGCCGGAGGACCTTGCCCTTGCTCAGCAGATACCGATCCATCCGTAAACTCCTTCCTAGCGCGCTCGTTCTCCTCTAACAGTGCACCCCAGCGGCTGTCTGTAGGGAAGACCGTGAGCGCCGACATCAAAAGCGACGTAGCACCGTCAAAGTTACGGTCCGCAATAGCCGCCCTGATCAGCGCCTCGTACTCGTCTGCGGTTGTCGGCTCGGGAACGTAGACGTCCACATCCGGTGGTGGTGGCGTTACGTCCGGTCGGCCTTCGGTGTGTTCGGGCACAAAGATCTGTTCAGTTTGGCTCAAACCAGCCCTATCGGCTGCGGTTCTTGTTTCGACGGCAACTTCGAATACTTGCCCCCTGCGCGCTGGAATAGCCTTGAGGAAATCACGCAGCGCGTCGAAAACGTGCTCTTTGACAAGCGGTAGTTTCGGGGCTGGGCCCCACAGCAGAAAGCTGGTCGGCGTTATGTGGAAAGCATCGCGACCGAGCTCGGCCGCGAGAACCCGTCCAACGGTAGCTATAAGTCTCTTGTCCACCTCCGAGCTGGCGTCGCGCGTGTCAGTAGTGAGCAACGACAGCCTCAGGAACTCATAATCCGGCTTTTGAAGCCTTGGCTTGGCTACCTGTAGAGCGCTAGCATTTGGCAGACCGCTAACCGGATCGCGGTACTCGGTTGGCCCGACGACGCCTTCGTCCCCGTAGCGCTGCCCGGGAACACCAAGATCCCTGTATCTAGGACCTTGTTCCTTGGGCTTCAGACCCTTGAGCTCCTCGAATACAGCAGACCAGTCCTGGCCGCGCGCCAGCCGCAGACCGACGTTGTAGTCGCCAACCTTGCGCTCGAAGCTGGGTAACCTCCCCCTGATCTCAGCTTCAAGGCGCTGAAGGTCGTCCTGCTTCCCAATCACAGCAAACTCATCACCCCCGACCCTGAAGATATTCCTACCTGGGAAGCCAGTAGCCTTGGCTGCATCTGTGAGCAAGCGGGCTACGTCTTTCAATGCAGCGTTACCCGCTTGCCAATCGAGTAAGTCGTTCAGGGCTTTGAAGTTGGTGATGTCAAGACCAAGCACACCGAGGTTGAGCGCTTGTGCCCTGCTCATGGCTTTCTCGAAAGCACGAGCATTCCCTAGTCCGGTTAGGGCATCAACATACAGACCTAGTAGCTCTTCCACGAGGGCTGGATCGCTTATCTCTCCAAGCCGCCGACGTAGTTCTACTTCGGGCGATACGTCTGGTGTCGTCTGGGGTGTCTCCCCGCCAGGAGGCGGTGGCACCCCGGGAGTGGGGGACACCCCACCAGTCGGCGGAGGTGGCGGCAGGACTCCGGTCGGCGGAGGTGGCGGCAAGACTCCGGTCGGCAGAGATGGCGGTACCCCACCAGTCGGCGGAGACGGCGGTACCCCACCGGTCGGCGGAGGTGGCGGCAAGACTCCGGTCGGCAGAGACGGCGGTACCCCACCAGTCGGCGGAGACGGCGGTACCCCACCGGTCGGCGGAGATGGCGGTACCCCACCAGTCGGCGGAGACGGCGGTACCCCACCGGTCGGCGGAGATGGCGGTACTCCACCGGTCGGCGGAGACGGCGGTACCCCACCAGTCGGCGGGGCAGGGGACGGCGGAGCTGTCCCTGTCGGCGGGCTAGTAGGAGGCGAAGGTGGCCTCGAGGGAGGGACACCGCCCCGCGGGGGTGGGCCACCAGGCGCGGGGGGCATCTGCAAGCGGGACATGAGCTGATCCCGAACGGCCGCTTCCAACTCCTGCAACAGAGAGCCATCAACGGTAATTTTTCTCTTTTCCAGGTCGGCTAAGACCACTGCCCGGGCAGTGGCAATGGCGTTGTCTATGTCCCCTTCAGTCGGCTGCAAGATACCGGTCAGCTGGTCTACCGCCTGCTCGGTCAGTGCTCGTTCCAGCTCACGTACAGCTCTCCTCTGGGCCAGTGGCCGCACCGCCCCCTCACCGACACCACCATAGATCGCACCGGTCAACGAGCCAATAAAGCCCTCTTCTAGAACAGCCCTGATGTTCAGTGGTTTATTGGCTAGCGCACCGGTTACCGACTGCTCTATCAGGCTTTGCGTCCCCTCAGTTACACCCTCAGCTAGCGAAACCTCGGTGAGGTTCCTTGCGATCTGCCTGGCAACTTGGCGCGTGATGTGGTCCGTCCCGCGCAGCCCCTTGGCAAACCGCTCAATCGGGATCAAATCCAAGGCGGCCATGGGAAGAGCCGTCGCTGACGCTATCTTCTCCCTCTGCTCCTCTGTCAGCTCCGGCACATCCTGTTTGAGGCTCTCGCTTACCTCGAACTTGTTCTGCTGGTAGGAAGCAAAACCGGCTGCACCTAACGCCAGGGCTGGCTGACGGAATGCAACAGCAGCCGCCAGTGACGGGGCGGTCGATACCAACCCGGCAGCAACCTCGTGTACTGTGGCAGCCAGGCGTTCGGCGACTGTGGCGTCGGGAGCAAACACACTCTTCTCTGGCATCGGGAGCTCGGAGATCTTCTCCGCGTTCTCCTGGACCAAGCGCTGCCCGTATTCCACCCAGTTTTTCGCTTCGGGCACGTACACACGGGCGTAGCGCCGCCGAACCGTTTCCCATTCCTCCGGCGGGTAGAGCAAACGCAGCTTGTCTCTGAGCTCAGGTTCAATGATAACCTGCTCCCGGCCAGCGTTAGCAACCATGGACCCAAACGTCTGGACCAGCCTACGGTAGCCTTTCTCAAACCCCGAGAGGGCGAGAACACCAAGTCGCTTGAGAAAAGAAGGACGTTCGGGTGCCCCTTCTGGACCACCAAATCCAGAAGGTTCGATAGCTGCAAAGGTAGGCCGCGTCGGGGGGGTCATTCCGGCCTCACAACCAGTCCGTAGGCCCTAGCCACAGCAGCTGCCGCCTGGCCAGGGGATAAGCCCATTCGGCGCAGCTGTTGGTAGCGAGCTCCAGCTACCACCTGAAGCGCCGTATAGGGCTCGTACCCCATCTCGAGTAGCGAGTCATAAGTTACCCTATCAGAGCGAGACAGCCTCTCTGGCGCAGCCTTGACAAAAAGCTCGCGTATAGGCTTCTGGAAGCCACCTTGGAGGGTATAGAACTTCACCCCTTTAGCCAGAGCAACAGCATCCCGCGGAGACAGCGGACCAGGTGCAAAGGAACCAGTAGGCGCGAGAGGTTGCTTGCCAGCGCCCGCAGGCTGGCGCCCCTCGGCTGGCGTCGGGGCTTCAGCAGGCGGAGGACGCTCGCCGGGCTGTAGTGTCGGCTGCTCGGCCCCACCTTTGGGCTGGCCTCCGGCAGCCGGACCGGGCTCGGCGCGAACCCGGGGCGGTGGGGTCTGGCCTGGGGCAGGCTGACCGGCTGTAGAGCTGGGCAGCGGGACCCCGAGGAACTGAAGCACACTGCGCGGTAGGTTACCCCTCTCGCTCGCCGGCAGGCGCCTGTATAGGCGCTCATACAACCGCTTCTGAAACTCGGTTTCGTCTGGGGCGCTCAGAACATAAGCGACGTCGCCGCCGTGAAAGGCATAGCGCCACTCTGGCCGGCCCATGGGCCCGACTGCCTGGTACGGCGCACCGCCTGATACCCAGCGCGACAACTCGTCCCACCATGCGGGGCGCTGCTGCGGCTCTCGTTGCCGTCTAAGATACGCCTGCCAGTCTTCTGGAGACCTAAACCCCTGCTGCGCTGCCTTCTCTTGGCGCAGGTACTCAAGCCACTGTTCTTTCGTCTCAAACCCCGCCTCTTGCCAGGGTGTCAACTTCGGCCGTTGTGTGATCCTAGCAGCGATCAGTTGGCTGGCTGCACCTTGGGCACTAGCAGCAGCAGGGTCGTAGACGATCCCACTCTTGGGTTCCACTACAGGTGTACCGCGAAAGACTAACCGTTCTTTGTCCTCACCTGGCAACGGGATCGCGATCTCGCGAGGTTGGAGACCGCCGTATCTCACCACGACTTCGGCTGGCGTACCCCGCACGTCAGCCGAGCCCAGGGCACGCAGCGCAGGCCCCATTGGCTCAAGTTCCCCGGTCCCAAGGCCGCTCTCTATGGTCGTGTAGCCAGGTTTGGTAAGCAGCTCGAACTCGGCAAGTTTGCGCAGATACTCATTCCTCTCCTCCTGGCGCTTGCGTTCCTTGGCCTGGAGGTAGGCTTCTATTCCGCCCCCTATAGCAGCCCCGAAGTCAGGGTACTGGAAAAAGACCGACGGTCGAGCCACGTGGCCGCCCTAGCTCCCGAGTCCCATTCCAGCCACCCGCGCCCCAGCGCCAAGGGCGCCGGCCCACAGCTGGGCCCTTGCTGCCCGGGCAGCTGTTTCGCGATCCAAGCCGCCAGCCAACAGGTCCATGTACCGGTTGGCAAACTCCGCCGCGCGAGCCCCTAGCAACTGCCGTTTCCTGAAATCCATTTCAGCCGCCTCCATAGCCCGGGCTGCAAGCAGGTCTTGGTACCTACTTGCCAGATCGGTGATCAGCCGTCCCTGGTCGGCGTCATAGAAACCGGTGTCCAGCCTACCGGCACCGACAGCCTGCCCCCGTAGCTGTTCCAACGCGCGGCCTAACTGCCGGCTGAACTCACCGTACGTGCCCATCGCGTACTGCCGTAGAGCGGCAGAGGGATCGAAGGAACGAAGACCCTCCAAGTACTCGTTCTCAAGATCGCGGGCTCTACCAGCGTAATCCGTCAGTTGTGCGTAGTAGAGGTTCTCAAGCTCCCGCTCACGCCTTCCCTTGCGCCCAGCGATAGCCCCGGCGAGCCCAGCACCCAGCGCGGTACCAAGGCCTATACCCAGAGAAGCAAGCGTACCAGACATCAGACCACCTCCGTCATCACCGAATACTGCGCATTGGCGCGCCGCGCCACCACATCTAGAAAGTTAGCTTCTTGTGCCTGCCAGCGCATCGTCATGTCGGCAGCCAGGGAGCCGGGCAAATCTGTCCTACCAGTGCTCCGCCACCCCATAACGTGAACCAGATAACTGACGAGCACACGCCTGGCATCCTCGTCCAGCGTCAAGACAGAATCAAGACTATCAAGCCGAGCTGGAGCGGCGACGTAATGAAACCGGAGCTTGGAAAACGGCGTCCAGTCCTCGGGGCGGCCCGTGAGAGAAAGGTTCCGACCGCGCAGCACCGCAGCTCTGAAAAACTTCAGTCTACCAGACCAGCCTACGATCTGTACCTTAGCCCACCGTGGTGTCGGCTGAGCGCTGTAAACCTCAACAGCGACAGGCAGAACGTACTCGTTTACTGTGACCCCCGCCTCGAAGGACGGGAAGGGAAGAGCAATGTCTTGGAAAGTCGCATACCGACTTCGGTCTAGAACCGCGACCTTGTTCATGAGCTCGCGCTCGTACGTACTCAAAGAGCGGAGCAACACGCCGTCTGGGTGAGCCTGCTCTGTGAAGGAGGGATGCTCATCCCTCGCCTCCCGGATTATCTCACCCGCTTTCATTGGCTAAGCCCTGGGAAAGCGAGGCTTGGTCGATGAGTCTGGTAAGCTCCGCAACGACAGCACGGCGCTTGGGACCCGCACGCTCAGCCTTCCGTAGCAGCCCTAGTGCCTCAATGCGCGGCTCACCACCATCAAGCTCCGTCTCGATAAGACCATCGATAGTCTCCGCATCGAGTGGCCCAGAAAGAACAAGCTGTTCTAGGTCCTCTAGTCTGCTCCTAGGTGCCGGACCGGGAGCGGAAGCCTGGCTTTCTCGCTCCACAGGAGCCTCCCCTGCGTCCCTGGCTGCCTCCTCGGTTTCCTCCTTGGGGCGGAACGGGCTACCCTGGTAAACCCTAGGCCCGTAAAGATGGGCCGCTCTCTCAGCTTCCCGGCGGAAAGCTTCTTCCTCCGGCCAGCGTTCCTGGTGTACCCTAGGTCCGTACATGTAAACCCCCTTTCAAACCGTTAACGGTGACGAATTTGTCCTGCCTGCCGTAGACCGACCCACGACGGAAAAGCCAGCGGGCTAGATCACGCTCGTACTGCCTGATCTCCTGCACCCTGGCCCGGCGTGCTTCTTCGTCTGGGTCGCGGTTTTGATCATCGCTGGCGGAGCGGTAGGTAAGACGACGCAACTCGCGCTCTAGTAGAGCATCCGGCTGGCCCTGGCAGGTCACCTCAGCCAAGAGACCGAATCCTTGGCTCATCAGGATCGCTTGCCGCAACTCGGGCCAGGTAACCTCCAGGCCATCACCGTCGTTCAGCCTGGTCAACATCCGAACCCCGGTCAACCTCCTGGCCGAGTCGGATTTGACCCTACCCAGCCAGTATCTGCCCTGGCCAACATAGACCACCTCAACCAAGGGGTCTATGGACCGGAGCCTCTTAAGGAGCTCCTCTGACGGCCTCCAAAGAGGTTCGGGCAGATCGATCAGTCTCACCGAACATCTTCAGCTGCGGGATAGACCCGGTACCGCACTACCACCACGGCATCGCTCAACGACGACGTCGCAGCTGTGGTTACCAACACCCCGATCTCCGCGCTCGCAGTTCCCCGCCTGTTGGCCAGGGTCGAGCTAAGCGTCCCTTCGACGCGACTACCAGCAGTCGGGGTGATGGCTGCCGCAAGCACACTAGTTGTCCCGATTTGCACATCCACTGAGACGGTGCCGCTTACGGCACCAGCAAAAACCTCTACGGCTTCCACCTGGAAACCAGTACCTGGTTTGTGGGCAGCGATAAGCAAGCCCGTCTGCGAGGCTCCCACACTGGCTCTGGAGGCTGTAAATAGAACCCGACTTGCCTCTTTTGTCAGCTTTCTTGTTGATAACATTAGCGTTCCTCCACTAGGCAGGCCGGGCCTAGGGCCCGGCCTGCTGTGTCAGTCATTAGAAGACAGGCGCCAGCGAATCAATTCGCACTTGTTTACGCGGCGCTACACAGTAGAGTTGCTCATACATGTGATAGACCGCGTAGTAGGCGTCCTTCCGCCCAGTCGAATCAACAACCCGGTTCCAGATGGACCCCGTCTCGTCCTGCCACTCAAGCTGGCCGAGTGTCAGCCGGTACAGACGGTCCAACTGCAAGCCAAAAGCCACCTGCGGCGGCAGTTTCCGTGCCACACGGAAGGGGTAGGTACGATCACCGATAACAAGGTTTACCTGGGCCTTCCCACCGGTGTAGTTACCCCGCGGGTCGACGAAGAACCGGTCACTCTTGAGCGACTTCCAATAGCTATCCTTAGCGGACTCCGAAAGGACGAACAGGTCGAGCTTCGCCCCTCCGCGCAAGCGCGCCTGGCGGATAGCGTAGTTCAATAGATCCTCACTAAGCACACCATCAAACGGGGCAGCACCACCGTTAATCACTACAGACCTCCACAGGCGGTTTCCTGGAGCTGTTCTGTCAATCCCGTTGTAATTTGCCAGGATACCACCGTCGTCCACTGCGGCGAGTAGACCGGCAAGGGCGCGCTGCTCACCGGCACTTGTCGGCCCGCTATGCCCAGCCCCGTCACCGCTGCCGATGTAGTCGTTCACTGCAACAGCGGCAATCAGCGCAGCAGTCGCCTGAACGCGAATCGAGTTGTTGTCCTCGTTCACATCGACAACAAGACCCGACTGGTCCGCGCCGGCGTTGCGCAGGGGGTTGAAGTTAGCGTTTGCGGAGAACACAACCCGCTCGCCTTCAAGGAAGGCAAGCCAAGCATCGGTGTAGCCGGCAACACCCGAGTGGTCCTTGAGCACGATCGTCATGGTACCATCGCCGTTGTCGGTCTTGGAGTTCACCCGAGCCTTGATTCCAGAGCCGTAGCCGATATAAGCCCAATCGAGCTCTGAAGTACCGCGCTCAACGAGCGCCGGCCGTGCCCGCTCCATGTAGTCGAGGAAAGCACCCTCGTCCGTCCTTACGCGGCGCATGGTATCGCCACTCATCTGGATGGTACCAAGGAACTTGCGCAGGTACACACGCGAGTTCTTGAACTTGGCGGCGATAGCCTCGGGGATGTAGTCATCATCCGCGCGCCAGCCGACACCACCGGGCAGTTGCCAGAAGTGGCCCTGCTCGACGTACCTGCCGCCAGTGGTGACTTCAGTCTGTATCTGATTCTCAACCCGGAAAATATCCAGGAGCTCCGATTCGCGCACAATGTCATCATGTAGGGTCTTACCAAAGATGACCTTGAGCGCCTCTTGCATCAGCGCAAGAGTCTGTGTTTCCGATGGCATGATAAACCTCCCGTGCCCAGGTGGGGGCACCCAAAACTAGGTTACCTACTAGCGGATTACTCCGCCTACCTTAGCCCGAGAAGGCCACGCAGCCCTTGTTTGCGGGCTAGGTGGATAGCCTCCTCGGTCGTTTTGGGCGCTTTCGGGCTCGGTCCAACCGGCGCACCGGCCCCTGCGGGGGCGGCTGCGGCAGCTTTCCGCTTCTCCGACTGCGCCTTCAATAGGTCCTCGGGCTTCGGGCTCCGAGTACCTGCTTGCTTAGCAGCCCTCACGCCGAGATCTCTTAACTGCTGCTGCACCAAGAGCGCCACATCCTCGGGCTCTAGTCTCTGGAGGCCGAGTCGCGCAACCCGATCGCGAACGTAAGCAGTAACCTTCGCCACCACAACATCGCGGTCGAGATCGCCCACATCGCGCGGGACCAGTTCATCCACCTGGTCAGCGACCTTCTGGGCTATTGCGCGCTGAGCGCGTCTTTCCTCGGCGAGAGCTTGGAGCTGCTCGCGTATCTGCAATCTAGTAGCCCGTAATTCGGAACGCAAGAGCCGCAAAGCATGGGGGTCTGCAAGGACCTCCTGTAGACCGCCAGCAGAGTCGTAGCCGGCCCTGGTAAGAATCTCTTGAATCCGGCGATCGAGCTGCTCGAGACCACCGTCCTCCAGAAGCACGCTGACAGCGACATCGGTTTTGAGCTGAGGACTCAACCGCTCGACGACAAAACCCAGTGGGTCACTGGCAATGAGGTCCTCTACCTCAGCCAACTGCTCGGCTTTACGCTCCAGAGCCCGCTCACGTTCCCTGTACTGACGGCCAATCTCAGCCAGGTTCTGCAACCGGTTGAGGATGTTGTAAGACTGCTCATCCTCAACCTCGAACTCTATCACCTCGGGTTCCCCCCTCTCCGGCATCCCGGGTATCCGCACAACGTACGCAGACTCTTCCGACTCAGCGGTTTCCGCCTCCGGCGGCACCTGTGTTGCCGCGCCCTCTTGGGTGGAAACATCCCCGGTTGCGGCAGCTAGCTGCTCTTCCGCCGGCCCCTGGGAATCTACCACGGGCTCCTGGTCGGTCTTCTCAACATCTGTCATTTTTTCCTCCTCAGCTTTTTTCTTGCCTTGCCTGCCCTATCTACCCGGCGAGCCGCCCCGTGAGCAAGCCGAAAAGCGCTGCTCTCGTCGCGCCCGGAGTACAGTGCCTTGTTCAAGACTCGCAAGAAGACACGCCGTGCCTTGGGTGAGTAGCGCTTGATCTGCGCTTGGGGAAGCTCGCGTACGCTGCGATACGGCATGCTCTATGCTCCCACGGCTGTCGGATAGGCACCGGCGGGAACCCCGGTAGGCGGCGTAGGGGGCTGCTCCCAGGGCAGGGTATCGGGCGCCAGGCCACGCTGCGACCCGGCCCGCTGACCTTGATCGGCCTGCATGGCCTGTAGCGCCGCCAACTGAGCTTCCTGCTGAGCCCTGACGTATGCCAGGTGGGCCTCCCTATGCTTAAAGAACCGCTCCTGGATCTCCGGTGCCAGGCGCAGGAACTCGCGGCGCGCCATAAACTCCTCTAGGACCGTAAGATGCACAACATGGTCATAAAAATCAAACACCGGAACGTCAACCCCGTGGAGCAGGTCGCCAAGTTCCTGTTCGGCCGTTGTCCAGTGCACCCCACCAGGCTTGGCGGTCCTACTCAGGTGCGGGAAGTTCGAGAGTTCGTAGAGCTTACGCCTTGCCTCAGGCGACAGAGGCGGTCCAAAAGCGCCGTCCAGCCAGAGACGGTAGATCCTGCTACGTCTTTCTCCTCGCCCCTCAGGGAGCATGGACTCCAGATCGGGCGCCACGTCGATCTTGCCACCCTTGAGAATCTCTG
Organism: candidate division KSB1 bacterium; assembly: GCA_034506255.1. NCBI lineage: Bacteria > Pseudomonadati > Candidatus Zhuqueibacterales > Candidatus Zhuqueibacteraceae > Candidatus Coneutiohabitans > Candidatus Coneutiohabitans thermophilus. Next base: position 16,735 of record JAPDPX010000017.1, read on the forward strand.
GCATCAAGAGGATCGTTCTCCCGATATTATCTTCGCCCGTGTACTTGATGATCGTCTCCTGGTCGTAAATGACGGGCAGCATGACAAGCCAATCCTCGATCATCCTACCGAGCTCTTCAGCCGCCGCCCGCATTGTGGGGCCGAAGATACGGTCGTCGTTAAACCTGAGTTCTCGAACCAGCTCGCCGGAGGCGTCCCTGGCTATATCGATGTTCTCGGTCCCCTGAATCGAGCCCAGGTAGGCAAGTTCATCGGCCAGCGCGGCCTGCGCCCTCCAAACATCGGTACCCATGTCTCCCGGCCGGACCCATGCTAGCGGGTCCACGCCCGGGCGAGACCTGGCGGCATATACCCTACCGGGCTGGTTGTCGATGTTATCCGGATCCAACCCGCTGTTTAGATCGACTACGCGCTGGGGGTTGGACACCAAGGACCGGTGCTGGAGTATCTGAGCCCAACCCGTGTTGTAAGCCTTCTGCGGACTTACCATCGCCTCCAGAAGTGTGCTCCCAGCGGGTCTGCCTGGCAGGTCGAGGAACCTGAACTGGTGTATCGGCGACGTGTACTTCAGCGGGAACGGCCTGGGACCGTCATACAGGACCCGATCTTTCGTGCATACCAACAACCGGCCACCAGGATGGTCGGGACCTTCCTCCATCTCGGGCACACCCTTGAACGGCGCCATCCACAGAGTCTGGACGGCAACCCATTCAACCGGTCCGGAACCGGGGCCCACAGAGGAAAGACCATCCTGGGCCGAGGCGGAGCCGTAGAACCCGGTCCCGAACAGCACTCTCTCGGCGTAGCCCGCTAGAGACGAGAGGCTATCACCCCGGTAGTCAGGTTCCACCTCGACACCCCAGCGTTCGTACACATCTTCCACTGTCAGGTAGGATCTGACCATATGGATCCGCTGCTCGTGCCAGGGCTTCGCCGACCACTCCCCACGGACCTCTAGCGGACTGTACACGTCGACCACAATATCGCCGGTTCGCTCTCGATGGGGCGGACCTAGTATCTCTATGTTCTCCGCCCCAGGCCCTGATACCCGCACAAGGGGCTCGCCCTCAGAGTTAAGTGGAGCGTTAGGTACAACAACGGTGAGTGGCGTTCCGGTCTCATCCACCATTGGCTCGCCGTTAGCATCGAGGACCGGAACCTCCACTGTGGCCCTCCATTCTCGCCACTCACCCCGGCGAAGATCGATGCGAGTGGCGAGATAACCAGTTCCCGCGACAAGCATCCAGGCCGCACACCGGGCCCAAGCTTGGCCCATGTTAGCGGATCTCCACTTGGCTTTGTACAGGATATCCATTATCTCCGCCAACTCCGCATCCTTGCGGTCCGGGCCAGGAACGAAGGTCGCCACAAAGGGATTCTCGGTCATCCTAGCTAGACCCATGACAAACCAGCGCAGTAAGCGGTTGAAGACGGGTCGGTGGCGCCAAAGACGTTCCTCCTCGCTAAGCCACTCAGATATGTCCTGCCAGCCAAGCGTCCGATGCCACTGAAGCCATTGCTGACCAGAGAGCATCCTGACGTGATGCTCCACTTCTCGGTCACGAGCGAGCCATAACGTGTCCTGCGAAGAGTAGAGGTTCCAAGCCCACTCCGCGCGACAAGAGTCCAGGTCGTCTGGCTCGTTGGCGCGGCGTAAGGGCGGGATGTTACGCCACCCACCGCGATCGCTATAGCTGGTCGCCACGCTAGGACTGACCTCTCTCGATCACGCCAACAACCACCAGAGCCGCGAGCCATTCTTCGGGCACAGCCCGATCTCCAAGCTGGTCTAACCTGATGGTGGCAGGGGGCTGCCACTCCACGGTGGCGGACAAAAGCTCGCGAATCTCCTTGTTCCACTCGCGCTGCTGGTCGGGCGTCAAAGCTGTTGACCCTTGAGCCTGGAGAAGGGACCTGTACTTCTCGTTGACCTCTTCTATTCGCTCATCTAGGGACTCCATCACAACCTTAAGGGAATTACGGCACAGGGCTAGGTGAAGACCCAGTTTTACGGGAAGCGGCGGGACAGCGGGTGCAACGTGACGGCCTTGCTCGTCCCTGCTGGGTTTGGACGCCGCTAGCCACTCGCTGAGGGCCAGGAAGGCCTCTCGCAACTCCAAGGCGCGACACTTCATGCTACCTCCACAAGGAAAACGGTTTTCGCTGCCGCTGTTGTGTTCCAGAAATTAAGCGTGTTCCCTTTGCCAGCATCGACCACGATATACCTCGCTGGAAGCAGGGGTAGGGAAGCAGACGAGGCCGCTGTATTGAAAGCGAACCGGATGTCCGTGTTACCGGCGGCCAGGTGGAGGACAACAACGCGCTTGGTCCTATCGTCCGCCACCGTGTAGGCTGTGTTGGTACCCGGAGCCGCGTTCACAGAGGTTTGACTGATGACTCTCCAGCCGGCCAGGGCGATCATGGCCTGCTGGGCATCCCTGCTCTCGTTAGTGATCTTGCGCATCGCTCACCTCGCAAGTAAACCGATAAGAAGGCCGACAGCTATTCCAGGAAGAAGCGAGCCTGCCCGCTTCAACAAAGGGGGATTTGCCCGACGCTTCCAGTACTCAATCTCCTCTCTCTGGAGGCCCAGTGTTGCCGCTTGGCTGGATACTAGCGACCGCTGCTTCTCAAGCAGCCCGACGAGCTCTGCCAAGCGCTCCGCCTGGAGCGCGAGGAGCGTATCCCTAATGGCAAGCCGCTGCTCGAAGAGCACCCGTAGGGTCTCGAAATCGCCCTCACAATCCTCAATCGAGGGCTTGACCTCGGCAACCCTCGCAGCAAGGGCCGAATCCCTACTCCAGACCCGCCGCTGCAACGCACCCAACTCGGCAAGCCGCTGGATTACGGGCTGCGAGAGCTCCTGGATCTCGCCAGCAACCCGCAACAGGGAGTCCAGCCTGTCGGACGGCAGCTGTGTTGGAAACTCGTAGCGGCGTTGCCAGCAGCTCCCAAACCAGAAAGCCAAGACAGCAACACCCACCAGCACGAGCGTAAACTGGAGTTTGCCTGCGGCCATATAGACCCTAATCTAACGTAAACCCTTGCGGTTCGCCAGCTTCAACCAGCGCACCAGCTCGCGCCGGGGATCCCCTGTCAAGGCCCTCCTCTTGAGGCTTTCGTACTGCCTCGCTCCGTTTCGTTCCTTGACCCAGACCTCCCATTCCAGGGGTCGGTGGCTGAAGTATATGTGGCACCTAGCGCAGAGGCAGACCGCATTCTCTAGCCTCCAACGGACAGCCCTATAGCGCCGGCTTATCACGTGGGCGCACTGAAGGTTAACCCTAGAACCGCAACGAGCACAGGAGCCCGCCGCCCTGACGGCAGCACCAAAGAGCGCGTCGGCTAGTCTTACAGCGTGCCTGGGGCACCATCGGAGATATCTAGCAGGCTTCCGACAACCCCGAGCCTCACAGGTCCTCTTGCCGCGCGCCGGGACCCAGGGAGCCATCCCTACTACCCCCTCTTCCAGTGCAGCCGAAGGCGCTCATAACCGCCAGCCCCCAGGTCGTTGTAGAAGGCCGTCTCGAACGCCTTCCATCTGTCCCGGTTGACATGAGAAGCTCTCTCCCAGAACCAACTAGGCGTGCCACCGCTGAATGAGAACACGATCGAGTCCCCCTTGACTCTGTAGCTCCCTGCTCTGCCCTCCGGCAAGGTGAGCCACGTTACTATGGTTCTCCTGTACTCCTTCCCGTCATCCTGTTTCCAGACCTCGGTGATCTCGATCCAGTAGTGCTCATTGGGCGTGATGGCGGTGCCATCGCTCAGCGTCATGCACCACTCGGTCCCTATATCCCTGCTGGCTCCCGAGAAGCCATATTCGGGCTGGTTCCACTCATAGACAGTGGAGTCCCCGAGGATACAATACTTGCCGTCGGGACCTGACGGTGGACCGAAGCAGGCCGGGAACAGCACCAGAAACCAGCTAAGTTTACCAGCAGTGGCTCTCACTTGGTCCGCCTCAAAGCTCGGTCTCCAGCTTGATCGTCTGTATCGGCTGAAGCTGGCTGGTCTGCTCGATAACCACCTCAAAACCAGGATACAAGCCCTGTAGGTACTTCACCAGCTCGGCTTCTCCCCAATAGCCTTCCCCTTCTACAAGGCCTTGCAGCTCAGCGTCAGCGACTGGGTGCCACGCTGACATACTCATTGGGTGCTCTCCGACAATGAGGGAGACCTGGAGTTCTAGCTCCACCATCATGTTGGGGTAGAACAACCGAAAGCTCTTCAAGGATACAGAGTTCTTCACTTTATACCTCCCTGGGAAGTTAGATCGAGAACACCAGTGCTACCCACGTAAACTCTCCGCGCACAAAGTCACCCTCAAGGCTGACGCAACCCGAAGGATCGAGGTCAACGGTGAAACCCGACCAGTTGTCTATGTTGACTAGAGCGGAGTTGTCTAACGGTATCGTATGTGTCGCCCAACTCGTACTGAGGGTGAGACTCGATGACAGTACGAACGTTCCATTGCCATCGCGGAGAGTGACCCCAACGCTATAGGTCGGCGGTGTCCATTGATAGAATTCCACTCTCTGACACCGGATCCGGAGCTCGATGTTTTCTCCTCCCGACACGGGTCCTCCGACTCCTGGAAGAGCGAGTCGAACGGAGTGGCTAGCGTTACCCTGGGCACAAGGGATTTCGATATTAGCGTGGTAGATGTAATCGGTCCAGTCATTGGGGGTTGCCTCGTCCACTGCCTCGTGGAGCGTCGGCGCACCGACCGCGCTCCAGGTGCCACTCGTGTTGACTGAGCCGTTGGGCACAAGCTGGCCAGTCCAGCCGCAGACCAGCTTCCACATGTTCCCAGAGCGTACAAACTGCTTACGTATCTTGGGCCAGCCGAGTCCGAGCGCCTGGGCGCGGACGAAGCCATACTTAGGGTCCTTCCAGGTGTTGGCCTGGCGCGGGAAGGTACGCTGCATACTACACCCTCAACCAAATCGTGCCGTCAGGGTAGTCCTCCGTCGTGGGGTCGGTGGTCGCTATGACTACACCGGCCACCTGGGCACTTAGAGCAGAACCGTCGTTGAATGTGATAGGCTGGCCGAAGTTGCCACTCCCTCGCACGGACAGGTCACCTGAATCATTGAGACTTAGTATAAAACTCCCTATTGAAGGATTCCAAACAGCAAACGCACGGGACTCAGCAGCCTTCCTCATCCAGAATATAGCCGGCGTGTTACCGGTGAACCGGAAGTGGTCAAAGCTGTTGGCGGCGGTAAAGTTTATACAGTTGTTGACGACAGCCACATTGATGTTGGAGTTGAAAGTGACCAAAGCGGTAAACGTGTTGGCTTCGTCCTCGTAGGCCACCGCCGTTGGAAGCTGAGCCCTCGAGGCCACACCCGTGAGGTCGCTGAAACTGGGGCTCTGCCACGAGGGGGCGTTAGCTACTGTCCCCGTACCCGACTGGCTTAGGAACTTCCGGGTGGTACTAGCATTGCCGGCCAAGCGTGATAGCGCACTAGGGTTGTCCGAACCGGCATAGAGTATGTCCCCCTGGGCGTAACTACCGAGCCCAGTACCCCCAGAGGTAGCCCCAATCGGCGTGCCCACGCTGAGTGCACCAACACTCAACGTTCGAGCGATGGTGATGGTTGTGCCAACCCCTGTGTCCCAGGTACCGCTACCCGTGGGCAACCGAGCATAAGACAGGTTTCCGCTGGCGATGTCTGCAGCGTCTATCAGGCTCCAAGAAATCGTGGCAGTTGACGAAGCGCGGAGGTACCGCACAGCACCGGGATGTGCCAGCGTAGTCAGGGTACCGCTATCGGTTGAGTAGAGTATCCGGCCGGCGTCGACAAACGTAGAGAGGCCTGTACCACCAAGATTGACTGCCACCGGCACAGCCAGTGAGATTGTCCGGTTGGCTGTTAGATCACCCCCACCCGTGAGCCCGGTCCCTGCACTGATCACCCGATCCGCACGCACAGCATGAGTAGTGGCTGTAGCCTGAGCACCGAGTGTCACCGCGCCGGCAAAGGTATAGGAGCCGGGGAATGTGCCCGTCGTAACATCGCTCGCTGCGTGCGTGTGAGCTGGTAGATCACTCGCGAGTAGACCACCCTCGACCCAGGATCCGGCCCCATTGCCTCGCAAGAATCCTGTCCCACTGGGCCCGAACGCAGCCCATGTATTAGCCGCGCTCGCACGCAAGATTGTGCCCGCAGCGAATGACGTAAGCCCAGTCCCCCCATGCACAGCCTGTACCGGGATACTGAGCGAGATCGTGCGATCCGCAGTGAGATTGCCCCCACCAGTGAGCCCAGTCCCCGCCGAGATCACCCGATCCGCCCGCACCGCATGAGTGGTGGCAGTAGCCTGAGCACCGAGACTCAAGCCCCTCGATATAGATACGACACCTGATGCACCGACAGAGAGGATAGTCTCGAGAGCGGAGAAATCACC
>JAPDPX010000017.1:23248-50703 GCA_034506255.1 candidate division KSB1 bacterium
CGTCACCGCGCCGGCAAAGGTATAGGAGCCGGGGAATGTGCCCGTCGTAACATCGCTCGCTGCGTGCGTGTGAGCTGGTAGATCACTCGCGAGTAGACCACCCTCGACCCAGGATCCGGCCCCATTGCCTCGCAAGAATCCTGTCCCACTGGGCCCGAACGCAGCCCATGTATTAGCCGCGCTCGCACGCAAGATTGTGCCCGCAGCGAATGACGTAAGCCCAGTCCCCCCATGCACAGCCTGTACCGGGATACTGAGCGAGATCGTGCGATCCGCAGTGAGATTGCCCCCACCAGTGAGCCCAGTCCCTGCACTGATCACCCGATCCGCCCGGACCGCATGGTCAGTGGCCGTAGCTTGGGCCCCGAGAGTGAGCCCCCTAGAGAGAACCACGTTGCCGCTCGCCCCGACAGACAGCACTGTCTCCAGTGTCGAGAAATCTCCAGCTGTCGCTGTGTTGCGCTGTAGAGACCAGACATCACCGTTACCATCCAAGATCGTTCTCCACAACCCAGCAGGCAAAGTGAGCACTGTGGCCCTGTACCTGTAGGTCGCTAGATCGCCGGCCTGCAAGGTAAGCGTTGCACTGGTCGTGCCTTGGACAGTGATTGATATAGCGCTCCAAGTACCACTCCCACCCGGGAGCTGCGACCAGGCAAGGCTGCCACTAAGGTCGGAGAACGCTAGCTGAGCCGATGCCCAGGCCGAGCCAGTGGAACGGACCACTTGCCCAGCCGCTCCTGGTGACAGGAAGTTTACAGCACTGGTTCCGCTGCCGACCAGCAAGGCGTTGGCTGTGAGCGAGGTCCGTCCAGTGCCACCGAGGCTCACCGTCACAGGGACGACAAGGGAGATCGTGCGATCCGCTGTGAGGTTTCCACCACCGGTTAGTCCCGTACCGGTGTTAATAGCCCGATCGGCTCGGACAGCATGGGTGGTAGCAGTGGCCTGGGCCCCGAGGGTAAGTGCTCCCCAATCCTCGATACCTAGACGCTCAGCGTAGGCGGCTGTACCAACCCTGGACTGAAAGACGAAGCGCGAAGCACCGGCTGTGTTGCTCACCGAGGTGTAGAAGCGCCAATCCACTGTGCGCTGGTTCGTCCCGTCATAAGCTCGACCGGTCAGTAGAACGGTGTCGCTATGACGGGTACCTGCGGTCGCAAGAGGATTGGACGTCAGCCGTACTACATCGGCCTGTGCCCCGTCACGGATGATCTGGAGATAGGGATCTACGCCCTCAAGCACCAACGATGTAAATGTCGCACCCTGACCGAAGGTCACTGGACCAACAAAGGTGTAAGAATCAGGGAACGTGCCACCCGTGATCTGGCTCGCAGGATGCGTATGGCTCGGTAGGTCGCTCCCCAATATGTCGCCTTCGATCCACGATCCCGCACCATCACCTCGGAGGAAACCTGTCCCCGCTGGACCAAACGCTGCCCAGGTGTTGGCTGCGGAAGAGCGAAGTATCTTACCAGATGCGAAACTGGTTAGCCCTGTTCCTCCGTGGATAGCCTGTACTGGTACAGAGAGCGCGATCGTGCGATCCGCCGCCAGGTTACCACCGCCAGTGAGGCCAGTACCGGTGGAGACCATACGGTCGGCTCGGACCGCGTGGTCAGTGGTGGTGGCTTGAGCTCCCAGGCTTAGTTGGCCGGAGTCACTGAGGCTGAGAAGCCAGCTCGAGATCGCACTATTCCACACACCAAAGGCGCGGGATTCGGTGGCTTTTCTCGTCCAGATTATGCCCGACGGCAGTAGCAGTTGATCCTGGTTTGCCGCCAGGGTTACCCCCTGCGAGAAGGTGTACGCCCCCGAAAAGGTACCACTTGTAATGTCGTCAGCAGGGTGAGTGTGACTGGGGAGTGCCTGGCTGTTGGGCACGTAGAGGACCCGCCAGTCTTCGACTTTTGCTATCCTCCCCTCCACCACAGTGACCTTAGCCATTGGTAGCTTCGAGGCGCTGAAGCCCACCTGGTTCGAGCTAACGACACCGCTGCCGTCGCGTTCGACGAAACTAACTCCGTCGGGCAGAGTGATCGCCCCGTCTGGCACTCTCGTATAGCTCGTTCCGAAGACAACACCCCCTTTGTAGGCGTACCGGTTGCCGGAGCTGCGCTGCGGGTCGTAAGCCCACTGCTCCACGCTGTAGGCATCCAGCTGGCGAGCTAATCGGCCGACGATGAGGTCTTGTGGTCTGCTGTCCAGGCCAACGCCAGGGAGGGGTAGCCCTTTCTCGGTATTAGCAGTAAACGTCATGGTACTGGCGTCCTAGTCTCCTGTACCACTGCGTGCTCGACCTCCACACCCTCAAGTATAATTGTCCCAGAGGTTGACACAAGTTGGGCTTTGACTTTCAAGGCAAACCACGTGCCCCGCAGTGCAAACCGTGCGCGTTCAGCCCCGCCGCTCACCAGTGGCCGGGACAGTCCTATCTCATACGTAGCAGCTTCCTGTCTGGTGGGGAAGTCGAACGAGATAGCCTGTTCGGTGTACTCTGTCCCGTCGACGATAGGGGTTAACCAGATCGTCCCCTGTCCCTCGAGGGTGGCCACGAGGTACACAGCGGTGAACACAGCCTCGCCGCCGGCTCCCGCGGGGGCAAGTGGTGTGCTCTGGAGTCGGGCAACGACAGCCTGGCCGTCGTCAGTCGCGCCCTCATCGACGCGGTAGATCTTGGGCGCGTCAAACCCACCAGCGAGGACGATGGTAGCCATCAGGTACAGACATCGCAGAGGTCGACTGGTCTAGGTGGCGCGTATTCTGAGTAATCAGCAACATTGTACTGGACCAACTTGTGCCGCACTCGCACGCTGTAGGACCGGATCGTCCCACCGCAGGTCGCCCCGTAGGAAACCGGCGCCTGCGTGTTACCGGCTGGCACGGTAACCTTAAGCGAGTAATCCGTGCCAGCCGGGTAGTTATCCTCGACCTCTGTTTCGGCGGCCGAGTCACCGGCTGTCCACTCAGCGAGATAAGCACACTCGGTCACGGCGCTTACCATGAAGTCCGTGGGCTTGTTCGGTCCGGTGTACTGGTTTTTACTCTGTTCAGCGGAATCAATATCGCGGCGGTGGAGTACAGAGTAGGTGTAGAGTGTCTCCCCGGCAATCGTTGTGTCGTCGTAGGTGTACGTACCGCCCTGATGCTGAGCTGCCGTCACGGTGGCGATCGTGACATTACTTCTCTTTATCACGACATCGACGTCACTGTGCGCCGGTGTGAAGGTAACGCGTACCCGTTCGGAGTTAGCGCTGGTGCGCTGCCACTGTGTGCTATCGAATGTAGGCGCCTTCAGGTTCGTAGTACCGCTGCCCTTGCTTTGGGTTGGCCAGAGGGAGGGGTCGGGGTTCTCGTAGCCCGCAGTGTAGTACGGGCCTCTCCTGTAGCGGATCGCGATGTTATGTGTCCTACCAGCGGCGAGCTCAGGGATATCGGTGGACTGTGTGGTCCCGCTGGGGTTGAGCGTTTTAGCCAGGAACCACGAGCCGCCGCTGGGCTGGAGGTGGATTTCTATGATCTCGTCTCCTAGGGCGGAGTTGTTCGTCCAGTTCACTGTGAGGACGTCGGTAGTTCCGCTCTTTCCCGTACCGCTGACGGCGGTAGCATAGGCTGTCGGAGGGCCGCCGCTCCCGACTTCGACTGTCCGTATCGTGGCGGCTGTAGAGATGCTAAACGGGAACTCGGAATACGACCACCTTGGTATCCCGCCCCACAGGCTCAGCGTGTAGACCCGCCGCTCGAAGATGAAGAGTATGGTCTGTCTGTCGGGCAGGTAGACAGCGACACCCCGGGCTGGTGCCCCTTCGGCCACGAGGTCGGCTGGGGGAGGTGCTTTGAGCTCGAGTGGCCAGGCCAGGTCGACTGAGGGTCCACCGTTGGTGGTTCTAGGCCCAGCGTGTGACCAGAAGTAGACGGTACCAGCCAGTGATACCGCCAGCCTTGACCCGCTGAGACCGTAGAACGGGTCCCCGAGGCTTAGTGAGAAGGTGAACTGGTCGTAGCCCGTGATGTCGTAGGTCGACGTTGCCTTGAGCACTACCAGCCGGCCGGGGCCTGGTAGGGCGTTCATGACGGGGTCGGTTCGCAGCCCAACAATGAAGTAGTGGTCAGGATCGAAGCTCGTGGGCTCGCCCGGTTGCGAGACGCGCAGTACCTCTGGTCTATCGGGGTCCGAGCCCGTGCCGAAGCCCCAGCCGACGAGGTACTGGAGGTATGACGCGACACCGCGAAAACGCACAGCTTCTGCTGTACCGTCGCGGTTGAGGTCGGCTGAAAGGTAGTTGATTGGTGTAGCGCTGAGCGGATCGTAGTAGATCGTCTGCAGGCGGTTACCGGCGCTAGGTTCCTCGTGGGCGATAAAAAGCTTTCTTCCTATTTCGGTCGCCAGGAGCCTAGGGGGTGTTACAGCACCCGCCGGCAGTGTACCCCAGGACCCTATGAGCTGCGGTGACGCGCCATCAATCGCCGCTCTGTAGAGCAGCAACGCGCGATCGCTTTCCCTGTAGGCCACGACGATGGTAGCGGCCTCTGTGCGCATCTCGTGGATCAGTACGATTCTGTCTGGTGGAGAGGCACCGCTTATTGTCGAAGCGAGAGTTAGCCCGTTGCGGAGTTGTATCTTGTCCTTCACGAAGTAGACATTCCTCAGGTCGCGCGGGGCTTCGCCTGTAAGATGCCCGCTAGCGCGGTCGATCCCTGCTGCGAAGATCAGTCTGACGCGGCTCCTAGCCATTCGGGTTCAGCGGCCGCAGGTAGCTCCCGCCGGCGGAGCTCGGGAAGAACTCGTTGACTCTAACTGCCGCGTCGAAAGCAGTAAGCAATCTAGCTTCGTCCTCGTCGAGGTACTTGAGTGCTAACTCGCCGCCGGATCTAGCCGCGTCAGTGTAGTACTTTGTGAGAATAAACTTTGCCAGGTCTACGACCAACAGTTCTTCGTAGGGTTCGGGAATAGTGACTTCTGAGTTGTAGCCAACTGGCGTAGGTGGAGCCAGTGCGCTCGAGATCTCAACGCTACCGACACCCGAAAGGTCGGTTTTGTACCCTACGAGTTTTCGTTCCACCTGCTGGTGGAAGGCACGTGGCGCCAGATGTACGGCCCCGCTCTCCCTGGGGTCGATTAGGGTAACCTGTCTACCTGGTGGGTAGGGTGAGCTTCCCGGATCGGCAATCGAGACATAGAACACACCGATAGCCCGGGGAAAGCCGGTCCCGTAGTCTGCGATTCCAGCGGCATTGACGGGGACGATAGCTGTGCTCCAGTAGAACGCAGGGTTCAGCCCTGCCGCTCTGGCGAATAGGAAACGTTCACGGCTAATGAGGCGCTGGAACAGCGGGTCGGTGGCTATCGGGCCCTGGGCTGATACGAGGCTCCCCGCCCGCACCATTGCGGCGTTGATGATGTCTTCAACTTTCCGCATTTAGCCTTGGCCACGGCCAGCGCCGGGGGCGACAAACGGTAGCAGTGGTAGCAGGCTAGTTGTGTTGATCCTCCAGACATGGGCGAACCGACGCCGTTCGTTGACGGTCTCGTGTTGGAGGAACCCTATGTACAGCTCTAGCCACCGATCGCGGTCCCTCTCGAGTTTTGGCAACTCCTCCATTCGCCCATCTTTATGCGCGAGGTACATCGCCACCTCAAGGACAAGTAGCTCGTTGAACTGTTCAGGCCAGGAGGCATCCAGTTGCGAGTCGAGGTTGGCTGGATCCGTTGGCCGTTTACTGTAGAAAAACCGTATCGGCCCTCCAGTTGGATCGCCGCTCCTACCGGCTCCGTAGAACATCTGGCCGAAGCGGTAAACACTAGGCAACAGCGGTTCTGCGTTCCTGTCGTCAAAGGGAATGACGACGATCTCGGTGCCGTCAGCCCATGTACCCCCTGTGGTGCCGTTGGTACCAGCGATCCACTCGAGACGGAAAACGGCTTCAGCGTCGGTGGGTCTAGGCCAACCGCTCGTAGCGAATGTGACGTTGGCGATCTTGCCGAAAAACAGTGGGTTGACGCGAGCGGCAACCGCGTAGAGGCCGCGATGGGCGCGGATTACTGTCTGCAAGAGCTCGCCTGTCTCCGTAGCTAAGGTGCCAGGCCTGTTCTTGACGCTCTTTGCGTAAGCGGCCTCGAGGATGTCCCGAACGGTGGTTGCCATGTTACTTCCTCCTTCTTACGCGTCTGCGGCGGGCCAGGTCACCGGAGACGAGCCGTCTACCTAGAACGAGAGCGCTTACGACCGAACGGTCGGCTTTACCCTGCTTACGCAGCTCAGCGAGCTTCCTGTCGATCGCCGCAGCGGTGACCTTCTCGCCTTTCCTCAACCGAAGGATCCGGCGTAGACGGCCGGGTCGCTTGATCGCATCCTTAATGAACCTACTCACACTACGTCCTCCCCGCGTAGCATCTTGATCGCGTCCTGGCGCGCTTGTTCTGGCGTTAAATCTACGCCTAAAGCCGCCGCCCGCGCAAGCAGCGCCTCGGTTGCCCTCTTGACGGTACTCTCCTTCAGTGGAAGGTTGGGTTCGTAGTCGGGTAGGGGTTTACGGACTGGTTTCTCGCCCACGGTCTCGATGTACCGACCGTACCAGACGGCGGCTGCTGTCCAGCCGACTGCTGCTATGACTACGGCTAAGATGAGTGCAAGTATCACGTTACGGCCACCTCCGTTATGGGCTTAGGTTTTGAAGGGCTGTGAACTCTGAGCTTTTCCAGCTCAGTAAGGATGGCTTCCTTGCTAAAGGCATCAAACTCGCTGGTATCCTCTGGTTCCTTCGGGGTTGGTGGTCTGGAGGCCACGGCGTACCTCAGAGCGTCGTAGCCGTCGTCGCCGGGTTCTCCGCTTTCGACGTTAGCGTTTCTCTTAAGCGCATCCTCGGGGTCGTCAGGGTCGAGCACCATGGTCTCCAGCTCCTCGAAGAGCCGAAGCACACCCTCTGTGCGCATGAACAGTAGGTCTGGTTCGCCGTCCCTGTCACCAGCCTTTCTGCGCCAGGCTAGGGCTTTCCTCAGTAGGTTGAGCCCTTGTTTTCTGTCCTGATTAGCCTGGGTCAAAAAGAGGCCATAGGGAACGAACTGCTCGGCTATGGTTGGTGTATCCTCACCACGCGCCTTGATCTGCGCCCAGCAGTCCCTGCCAGCTGCAATGTGACCCAACCTTTCGACCGGTACCTTGCTCTTTATCCTCTGGGCTATCTCCCAGGGAAGCTGGCGCTGACCCCAGACCGCATCGACCACATAAAGCGTACCTGAAGGGGAACTGGCCAACCAGACAAAACACCACGGATGAGCATAACCCCAGTCGAATCCGCCAAAATGGCACCAGTGATCGGGAACATCAAACGGAGTCACAAGATGTACCGAGCGGTCGAGTTCAGAAAGAGCCAACCCACTACCAGCGGACCAGTCCCCCTCCAGTAACTGCTTTCTCAATATCTCGGGTAAGCTCCGAAGCTGATTGATATAAGCCGGGTTTCTCCTCAGTAGCGTTGGGTTGTCGGTCACCTTGGCTGGGATAAACCGCCTGGGTAGCCCGGTCTCTGGATCCCAGTAAACACGCCGCCCAAAGTCGGTCGCATCAACAAAACGCCGCTTCAGCCAAGCGTGACCAGCACCACCAGGGTTCGCACTAGCCCGCATCATCGGTATCAGGTCAGCAGCCTTAGGCCGACAACGACCCATCAGAAAAAGCCAAATCCGATGATCAGCTATATCCCCAATCTCGTCAAAAGCAATGTAGGTGTACTCCTGCCCCCGGTACCGAACCACATCGGCAAACCTACTACAGTAACCAAACTCATAAGAAGCCCCAGAAGGAAAAACCCACCGCTTCTGCTCCTCATGCCACTTAGCACCCAACTTCGGAAAAGTCTGCTGCGCACGATCCATAAGATCCCGTAGCTCGGGAAAGGTCTGCCTCAAAAGCAAAGCCCGATAATCGGGATGATGAACCTGCCTCAAACCACCATACAACAAAGCATCCGACTTGCCACCACCAGCAGCCCCACCATAAAGCACCTCGAACTCGCGAGCAGCCACAAAAGCCGCCTGCGGCCCATCATGAGGACGCCACAGTACCTTCCGAGCCACTCGACAACTCCCGCCCACCTACCGGAGGATCAAGCGGCGGTAACTCCACCACCGCTACATGCACATCAGCTGAACGCCGTAACCCACCAGTCAACTCAGCTATCACCTCCAAACTCTGCCGAGCCTCAGCAATCGCCTTCAACGCCACCACAGGCTTGTCCTTAACCACATCCTCCAAAATGTCCAACGTCCGCCGATACAAAGCCACTAACTCAGCCAAAAGATTCTTAACCCCCAACTCCTGTAAATCAATCTGCGCAGCATAACGCAAAACACGATCACCCAAATGCCGCAACCTGTGCTCAACCACCACAGCCCGCCTCAAACCATACCGCACCGCCACTACACCAGGCCTCTCCCCAAGCACCAAGTCCCGCTCAATTAAAGTGCGCGAAGGATGAAGACAAATAGCACACCGCTCCATAAACCGGAAACTAACAGCAAACCCAAAAACAAACAAGAAACCCCTTGCACAACAAAGACAAAACAACTACCTTCAACAACAACCGACCGGGATAACTCTCACCTCGACCCTCCTTGTGACCACAACCCGGCGGTTAAAGGGCAAGGGCGCAAAGCCTTGCCCTTTTTACACTTAAGCCCTGTGTATACATACCACGACCACCCAAAACACCGGGGGACCCCACAAAATTGGGGACCAACCAGACCCAAAAACCTGGAACGAACCGCGCGGACGGAGACCCGTTCCACGGTGGACCCCACACCCTGGGTCCCCCCCCATTTGGTCCCCCCCCCGGCCCCCCGGCGCCCGGACCGGCGCCACCCGGACCCGGACCCGGGAGCGCGGCGCCCGGGAGCGCGGCGCCCGGACCCGGGAGCGCGGAGCAGAAGGAAGCCTGGACCCCGGAAACCCGGACCCGGACCGGACCCCGGCGCCCGGCGCCCGGCGCCCGGCGCCCGGACCGGCGCCACCCGGACCCGGACCCGGGAGCGCGGCGCCCGGGAGCGCGGCGCCACCCGGACGCCCGGACCAGAAGGAAGCCCGGACCGGCGCCACCCGGCGCCCCGGACCGGCGCCCGGGAGCCCAGCCCCTCTTGACAAACGGAGTATTGATGTATATAATCGCTTAAAAAGGAGGGTCAATGTCGCACGAACAACAATGGCAGGCAGTCGCCTGGCAGGGCCAGGACCATCACCGCGTACTCCTCTTCCAGGGTACGCGGCAAGAGGTGCTGGAGTGGCTCGCCGGACTTCTCGAGCAGAGAGAGCCCGTTCTGCTCTCTCTGCTTGTCTTTCGTCCTCTTATTTCTCCCCAGCAGCAGGAGGTACCATGGAAATAGAAAAACTAGAACTGGAGGTATGGCAAGCGTGGATCGACACAAGGGCGGTGTCGCTCCAGAGAGCTGCCGCCCGCATCGCGTGCGGGTGTCGTCTCTGTGGTGGCACGCAGACGGAACATCGCGCGCCGCAACGTCTCCTGGTCGTCGACGGCGACCAGGTGGCGCTGGATGATGGCACCCTCCGGATCGGGAGGGGGTGGCTCTCGTACACTGTGCGGCAGGACGCCCCACTCCACACCGACCTACTATGGTGGCTCGGTGTCGGTGTAGGAGACGACAGTAGTATCGCTGCATACGCCATACTGCTGTATGACGGAACCACGCTCGTGCCGGACTTCCCTGTGAGCCGCGTGAGTAGGGATTGGCTCTGGCACGGCAAGCCGGCTCGGGCGTTTGTGCGAGCGGACGTTGCCCGGGCAGGGGCCAACCTGCGGTACCTCCTGGACGGGCGAGCGTGGCTCGTCGGGAGGGGTGTCTGTCGTGGCCACGTCGTCGTGGACGACCACGTGGCGGCGGACACATTCCAGTTGTGCGCCATCGACGCGTCGTACAACAGGGTCGCCCGCGACGTGGCAGAGCGCTACCAGATTCCCGTTCTTACTTCGTCAGGAGGGTTGCGATGAATCACCACCAGCTCGCCCGCGAGGCGAGCGTCGAGGCTCGTGAGCTGGCGTACCTACGAGAAAAGTACCAACAAATCCGTGAGGCTGCGCAGGAACTGCTCGCTGCCCTCTCGGCTTCCCGTGAGGGCAAGTATGGTCCGTTTTATTTTTCGCCGCAGCTAGCCGAAGCCGAGCGTCGCCTGGCTAGGCTTCTGGACAAGGTCTCAATGTTCACCGAGTGGCGGTGAACGGTTCCAAGTACGGCCCCAGCAAGGAGGTTACCATGGAGGAACTCGACTACCTCTACCGGTGTGGGCCTACCGACCCACGCACGGGTGATTGGCGGTGGTTTACCGACTCGCGAGAGGCGGTTACGTGCCGGTGCGCCGGGTGCGACGGCACGTGCCACCACGCTAAGGAGGTTACCATGTCTGACTATCTGCTCGGGGTCCCCGAGCTGCCCGACTGGCACGAGGTCGGCGCATGGGTCGAGCGCCGACCGCTGGCGCTCGTGCACGCGGTAGCCGAGCGGTTGGGCTACCGCGGCGACGGCGACCAGCTGCGGTTGAAGCTCGACGTTGGTGGCCACACCGTCACCCTCCGCGACGGTGTGGCCTATGTCGGCACCGACTGGCTGGAGGGGTGGCTAGACGACCAGGTCTACGTCCGCCACTACTTCCGCCACTGGCTGCGCTGGTACCGCCGGATCCGCCGCTGGGTCGAGCGGTCCCGGCACCCCGAGGGTGGCATCGTGGCCTACACGGTCGCCCGTGTGGTAGACGGGCGCGTCTACTGCATGCACACGGGTAGGCGGTGGGTAGGTGGCGTGATCCACCCGGTGTACGCAGTACTACCCCGGCGTGGGGCCATCCGGCTGGTCGAGCTGTGGCGGGCGCGGCCGTGGCACCATCGCGTGCCACTAGGTATCTGCCGGGTCCGGTGCGCTGGGGTCGGGACCACGTGGGAGACGTGGGATGACCCCGCCTGGGACGGCCCCTGGGGGGTCATCACAGCACCCCATGGGGAGCTGGTTGCCGTAGAAAGGATGGTGTGACGAGACCACCGACCCTTCACTAACTAACGTAAGGAGGCACAATGTGTGAACTAGGAAACATCGTACAAATCGTCATCGCGGAACCCGAACCGGAAGTACTGGTTCCCGAACCTGAGCCTATCCCGGCGCCTGAACCCGTCCCGCCGGTACCCGAGCCTGTACCAGAGCCGGAACCGGCTCCCGTCGCAGAGGAGGAGGTCTGTGTATGACCCCGACCCCAGAAATCGTTCGCCAGAAGGGCCCCGTCTGGGGTTACAAAGCCCTGGACCTGCGGCGTCGAGCCCACCGCTGGTGTTTCGTCTCGCCATACCGGGGCAACACATGGGATGGGCCTGTCATGCTAGGCAGTGGCAGCCATCCTGTGTACGCGACCCAGGAGCCCGCACTCGCGTGGCAGTACGGTGGTGACTGTCTGCTGCGTGTCAGGTGTTATGGGCGTGTCGAAATCGACCGTAAGGGCCTGATTGGAGCCGAGACCGTCGTGCTCGACCGGCTCGAGGGGCTGAGTGAGGACATCCCGATCACCGAGGAAGACCTCCGGGAGGTGGCTAGGCGATACGAGATCGACGTCGCTGAATCTGTCCTGCCGTCCTGCCTACCGCCCCACATCGCGGTATGGCAGGAGTTTCTCAGGTGCCGCAACAAGCGGGCTGCTGCCCGGCTGCGCGCGCGGCTACGGAGGATGCTGGGCGCTGCTACAACAGGCTGCCCACGGTACTTCCGCGTCGTGGAGGGCACCGGACTCTACACCCGGGGTGAAGCCGGCGGCTGGTACACACGGGGCGGGAGCCCCATATACCACCCGACTGCGTATGCGCAGGTCGGGTGGTCGAACATGGAGTACCGGCGGGACACCCGGGTGATCTACGTCGGAGTGGCGCGGCTACAGGAGCTGGTCACCCAAGAGCGGTGGCTCGCTAAAGCATTATTGCGCCGCGCTAGAGGGGGCGGAGAATCCTAGCACTCCGCCTCAGAGGCTCTCCCCCCGGCTCCGCCCCGAGTCCGTCCCGCGCCATCTGGAAGTCCGACGTCATCGGTTGGAGATCACCAGTTCCTCTACGGGGCCGCGTCCTGCGCCATTGCGGTTGATTGGTCGGGGCGCCCGCACGACTGTCAAGCGGAATCCGGCGTACAGGCTCCGAGTATAGGCAGTATCACTGTTGGAGACGACCACGTGACAACCCATTGCGTCCAACTTCCTCACGACCTCGGCCAGACGGCGATGTTCCTCTGCGCCGAAGCCTGCCTGGCCCGATGCGGTCACCGCATAGCCTGTGAAGCCAGAGGATTCCGTGTAATAAGGTGGGTCGAAGTATATGAGGTGGTCCTTCCCAGCGTGATCTAGTACCGCGCTGAAGTCCATCGCTAGCAAGACCGCCCCTTGGAGGGCTTCACTCGCCGCCCGTAGCACCCTCTCCTCGCAGATACGCGGATTTTTGTAGGACCCCATCGGAACATTGAACCGTCCCTGTGTATTGACTCGATACAGACCGTTATAACACGTCTTGTTCAGATAGATAATCCGCGCCGCCCGCTGCAAGGTGCTCAGCGTCGCTGGATCACACCCCGTGTTGCGTAGTAATACCGCTTGCTGTGTTCACGTTCGTGCTGTCGCAGTAGAGGTAGCAGCTCGTCTACACGGTCGCGGACAATGGTGAAACAGTTGATCAGTTCAGCATTGGAATCCATCAACGTCGCTGGAAACGCGCCCCGCGTCCGGCGCAAGTGGAAAAAGACGGCCCCACTGCCGAGAAATGGCTCGTGATAGTGGACGATTCGTTCCGGGAAAAACGGTTCCAGTTGCTGGAGAAGTCGGTTCTTCCCGCCCGCCCACTTCAGAAACCGCCTGGCGGGGAGGGGTCGCACGCCGCTCGGGGTCGCCCACTCAGCCATTTGCGCGCCCTACTTTAGCAGTCCCCGGCACCTCAATCTTTCCACACCTCTCGAGTTCCCCTAACCCCAGTCCGGCGGCTCATCGGGCCCTGGCTCGGGGTCCGGTAGGTCCGGCTCCGTCTCCTCAGCCTCGGCCGGTGGAGGCGGCCCACCAGGGCGGGGAGAAAGCGGCACCAGCATGGTGGCCGTGATCCACGCCCGTCCTCCCGGGCCGTAGCCGATCCAGCCCTCGACGTACAGGCGGGCGCCCTTGCGGACGACACGCTGGGCCCAGCTGACCAGTGGTGGCCAGACGATGATCTGGTGCCACTGGCTTTTCCGGCGGTACTGGGTAGCCAGCGAGAACCGGACGGCTTGTCCTTTGGCTGCTGGCTGAGGCGGTCCGCCGGCGTAGCCGGCGAGGGTGACCCGGTTGAGCATTCTGAAAAAAAGCTAGCGCCGTTGGGGGGTGGTGGGGAAGGGTTGGAGATCTGTTTATATAGGAGATTAGATTATTGGGGATAGGAGATTATTCTCTCTCTCTGGGAAGTAATATAAATATTGAGATATTATAGGCCGTTATGCAGTCGTGTTCTGGAATCTTAGGGTTTTATGCAGTGTTTGCGGGTGGCTTTTTGTGCTATGTATCTCACCTAGTGGTGTTTGGGCATCTTTAAGTGAAGTGCTACATTAGGCCGTATTTTTGCATAAAGATACAGTCTCCAGGACCCCCCTTGACAACTAAGTGGTCTTGTGGTAGTGTTGAGGCGGTGGGCCAACACCTGGCGGGCTAGCCACCTGCCGTGGTGTGGGGCGCGGCACCGGGGGTGGCACCCAGTAGTCCGGTGCCGAGCGGAGAGTCGGGGCTCCGCCCACCTTTTCATTTTCCTCGTCGCAAGGAGGGTTCTGATGAAAGACGAAGGAGGCGGCACCCGGGTGTGGCGTGGGGTAGCGTGGATCGGGTGGGGGTGTGAACCGATGGTGCGGTTCCAGGTCACCGCACTGTCGGAAGACGAAGCGCAGGAGAAGGCGCTGGACATGTTTGAGCACCTTCTTCGGCCTGGCGAACCTGTAGTTATGTCGCTAGAAGAGGTGACCCAAGACCCGGTGGGCTAGCCTCCCAAGGAGGGTTCTTTAGATGGAGACCTGTGTTTGGCTTCTCGGGGCGCCCGACCCCGAGATGGCCCTCATTGAGCGCCTGCTCCGCTCGCTCGGGGAGCAGGTCCTAGTGGCTACATGCCAAGGCCGTCGAGTATCACCTGCCAGTGCCTACCGGGCGCAGCCGCCCGACGCTGGTGGCGTCCTCTATCTCGTTGAGTGCGATTGTGTACCGGCCTACCCGGGGCCGGTGGTCCGAGTTGACCACCACCGCCCCGGTGACCCAGGCTACGGCCAGTCGCCTGAACGCTTCCTCCAGGCGAGCTCGCTGGGCCAGGTCCTCCTGCTCACCCGGGAACACCCAGGCTTCTGGGCGCCCGACGCTTGGTGGCTCGGCGGGCGGCCGATCCGAGCAACCAGCGAGGAGCCACTCCAACTCCGCCATGACGGGTGGGGCATCCTACACCCGTCAGGGGACACGGTGCGCCTGGCGCAAGAGATAGTCTTCGGCGCGGCCGCTGACCACTGTCTGGGCGCGGCGTATAGGGGCCTGTGCCCCGGTGTCGATCCCGAGGCGCTGATGCGCTGGCGGGTCGAGACCAGGGCACAGTTTCAGGGCCGTTCCGCAGACGAGCTGCTCGCCCTTGTGCAGCAGGCTCGTCGCGAGCTGCGCACCGCCCCCGTCATAGAGCTTGAACCTGGGGTCTATGCCCGCGACCTGCGGGGGCGGCAGGTGCCTGAGCTACCCGAGGCCTCGGCACGCGAGGGCGTCTGCTTTGTCGCAGACGGCCTCCCAGACGAGAGCGGAAGAGTGAAGGTCGTCTGTCAATCCGGCACGCCCCAACAGATCCGAGCCTTTCTGCGGACCTGGGGGCCAGCTACCGGCCTTGTAGACATCTACGGCGACCCCGAACGAGGGTTCGCCGGTGGGTATCTCACTTCATAAGGAGGAACCATGCTAATCGACCAGCTACGCTGGGTAGAAAGCCGCGGGGAAGCACACCCTGCGGTGCGCGAATGGATCACAGCCAATAGCCGCACCGGCATGTCGGGCTGCGTGTACGGTCCGACGTTGGCGGGCAACGAGGTATGGCACATGACCATGGGCGGCAACGTCTACCTCTGGGCACCCCTGCTCGCCGCAGAAGGGCAAGGGGAACCCTTGAGCCGGGAGGAACTATTAAGCCTTTCAGACGCCCAGCGTGTCTGGATGGCGCTCCAGCTCCGCCTAGCCCTCGGCGCCGACGAGCAGAGTATCCCCGACGTCCTGCTCGCCGGTGGGTACCCGCTCTGGCGGACCTTCGTGGCGGAGATCCACTGCTACCTCTGGGAGGGGGTCCTGTACTGGCGCCCCTCATGGCCCGAAGTGCCGCGACTGTTAGTCCGGCACCAGGACCAAAAGGTCGAGTTTCCTATGCCCCGGGTCAGTGCCCGGCGCATCGCCGTGCAGCGCGACGAGCGCGGCATCAGCGCCTGGTTCCGCAACCGGAGGGACCAGATCGTTGCTCTGGTCGCCCAACCCGCCCAGCGGGGTGTTGTCATCTACTGGTGCCCCCAGCTTGATGTCAACCAAGACGTCAGGGCTGTACGTGGGGCAGAGTTCTTCGAGGGCCACCGGCACCGCGACGCTGTGGTGCGGGTGCCGAGCAACACCTATAGCCTAGCCGTCTGGCTCGAACAACTGGCATATCAGCGGCTAGGCGACGTGATGTGGGTGCAGCCCGATGAGGTCGAGTCCTATAACCTCACCGCGGCTCCGCCGGAGGCGTTCGCCAAGATCCAGAAGCTCGAGGTAGGGAGCGCAGGTACGGTCTACTACCACCCCGAACACGGTATTCTTGTTGCCTCGCGCGGGGCTGTTGCAGCCGCCGTGCCCTACGTGGTGCGGGGCCACGACTAAGCAAACAAAACCAGCGGGAGGAGGACACAGGATGCAGTACAGGCCGACACTAAGAGAGTGGCAGTCGTGGCTGGTCTACGCCGCGCCGTATTGGCTGGTCGACATCCTACTCCACTGGCACCCGCAACACCAGGTCCGCCCACCGACATGGGGCCGGGGCCGGGTAGTTAGAGGCACCACCCTCCAACCTGGCCCCGATGGAACAATCCTCGTCGGTAGCGAGTGGCTGAAGCGCCTAGTGGAACAGGACGTATGGTTAGCAGTCGGACTGCACTGGTGGCTAGGGCGGCGGAGGAACAGGTCTCGTAAAACCGAAACGGCAGAGGCGTACGTACCACTACGGGTCCGGGACGATGGCGGGTTAACCTCACACTTCACCCGCCAACAGTGGAAAGGCCGCCTCGTGCGTGCACACCCTGTCTACGCGTTCCAACATCACCAAGATTGCTACAGCGCAGCGCACATGTGGTATATGATGACGAACCGCGAGGAAGCGGTGGTAGCAATCTGCCAAGTACGCTGCAGCGGACACGTGGTGAGCTGGCAAGACAGACTAGCCGCTGACCAACTAGAACTGGTCCGGATCGAAGCGGTCCTCGGGGGGTACGGCGACGCCCTAGACCTCCTACGACAACGTTACCAGGTCCCAGTCTGTGAGCCGCCAGATGAAAAGAGGCGGGAGAAGAAAGTCGAGAGCAGCAACCAGATGGAGAACAATACAATGCCCAAGCTGTCGTGGCTAGGGGGTGGTCTCCCGCTATACTTTCACCGGGGACGACTTTCTTGGACCAGGGGAGTGCGACTGCTGTCAAGGTGGCGGAATTCTCTTCGTTGTCCCGAGCGACCACGTCTTCGTCTACCCCGGCGGGCCAGCTAGGGGAAAGTGGCCAGGCGTGTATGGGACGGTGAGTCAAAGACAAAAGAAAGGGGTACACCATGAAAACGCGCAAGAGAACGAAGTCGAGAGCAGGCAAGGTCGATCGGATGCCTAGGTGCCTACCACGATTAGAGGTGGTCCAGATCAGCGAGCCGGCAGAGCCAATGAATCGGGAGCCGATCAAGCGCCCGAAGCAGGTATTTCAGCTTGTGCGCAATCTGTTGGGGCGGGCAGATAGAGAGTACTTCGTGGTCATCCCCCTGGACTCGTGGCGGCGTCCCTTGGGACTGCATGTTGCGCATGTTGGGACGCTCAATGAGTGCGAGGTCCACCCACGGGAAGTGTTCAAGGTCGCTATGCTAGTGAATGCCGCCAGTGTTGTGCTGGCGCACAACCACACGTCAGGTACTGCAAAGCCTAGTACAGGCGACGTAGCCGCGACAGAGCGGCTCTCTGAGGCTGGCAATTTGCTTGGCATTCCTGTGGTCGAGCACATCATCGTGCATGGGAAGTCATATGTTTCACTACGACAGTTGTTCGGGAATGGCCATGATCTGTGAGCTACCACCGGATGTCAAGCCTTGGCTAGAAACCGTAAAGAGAGACACCCCACACCTAGGGTGGTGTGCCCCTTGACAAGTAAAGCCAAGGTGTTTATCGTCTCAAGATAGGAGGGTCTCTTGTCAACCCCCAAGAAGAGGCCTATGGATGGCGTGAATGATAATCATTCACCGCTGATGAGGGCGCTACAGCGCCTGAGGGAGCACATCCTAGACGCCGCTTTCTACGCTGAGTCGGGAGATTGCCACGACCCGCGCTGCCAGCGTCTCATTGCGGCCGGCGCGGCGACTAAAGCCCTACAAGAGCTAGACAACCTGCTCCTAAAGCTTGTCCAACCCCCGCCACAGGCCGGAGGGGACGTATGATGGCGGTAACCAAAATGTAGGGGGACACCAATGAGTACAGAGACACTAGAGAGCGAACTAGCGAAACTGTTCGGTCTGCGCGCAGCGCTCAAAGAACTCGAACAGGAAAGAGCAGAACTCGAAACAGATTTCCGCCGGGCCCACAGCGCGCTCTACGAGGCTCTGGCTGCACTAGAGAAGCAGGTCGAGGAACAAGACGCCAAAGTCCGCGGCCTAGCACTCGACTGCTACCGCGAGACAGGTAAACACCAGCCGGTTAACGGCGTCACCATCCGGAAAGAAATAGGATGCGAGTATGACGAAACCCAGGCAATCAAGTGGTGCGCCGAACACCCAGATATGCTCCCCCTATTGCAGCTGCGACGGAGCCAGTTCGAGCAGGTAGCCCGGCGGCTACAGCTAGATTTCGTCAAACTCAAAGAAGTACTCAAGGTTTTTATCACCAAGGGCAATGGACGATGAGCAAACGAACCATAGAAGTAGCGGTCGCTATCCTATGGTGTATCGCGTGGATCTTGTTCCTGGCCTTGGGGCGGTTGTTATGATGCTGAAGACAATCAGAGATGTGGGCATCATAGCTACCTTGGCGATCGCTATGGGCCTCGGTGTTACTGCCACCCTGTGGCTAGTATACCGCCTGGTTCCCGGTGCACCAGAACCCAACCCTCTGGCACGAGCACTAGCCGACACACGGCGGGAACTAGCCGACAGACAAAGCAAACTCCGACTGCTAGAGGACTCAGTGAACGTACTCGAACGCAAGCTCATGATACAAGAAGTGCTCGCGAGTAGTAGTGCCAAGTTATGCAGCGCGACAGTAGAACTCGTCCGCCTGAGGCAACGCAGATGAATACCTGGCAGGAGTTGTGGGCGGTGGCCGGAATGAGAGTCACCGAGACACACCGAATTCTGCACGTCACAGGCGGCGAGGTGGTCGTCATAGCGCGCTCACCCACCGAGAAAGACGCTGGGCTAAAAAGCGCGCCCGTTTTCCGCCCATCAGCTGGGACCAGCTTAGGACTCACAGAGACCTACAACGACTGGGCAAAACACTACAACGCTTGTGCTACCTGTAGGGCAGGAGATTGGTACGAACCAGAGGCGCCGTGCGAGAAAGGAGCTCGATTGTTTCGGCGCTGGGTCAATCTTGCAGCGGAAGGAGGATCCAAACGTGGAAAACAAGAATAAACAGCAACAGTGGGCTGAGCTAGACGAACGCTACGGCAGCGTTCTAGCGATAGCCTACTACCGTCTCCGACAGTTCCTGGACGTGCTACCAGCGTCGGTGCTCACAGCAGCCGCCGCCACACTGCTCATCGAAACATCGCGGATGGGACTGCGCGCGTACCCAGGCTTAGCGCGCCAGCTATGGGAGCGGATCGGTCAGCCCAAACAAGAAGGGATTGAAACCCCAGAGCTCGCCACGGAAACCGATGACACAACATCAGACGAAACGGTTATCGTAGACTTACCATAGCCTGCGGCTCGGGTCCGTACCCGTGGGGCACCCACCAGCCTTATGGCTCTAGCGTTCCCTGGCCCGGAGCTCCGCGTCGCGCTTCAAGATCTGGTGCACACGCTGCCTGGAAACGCCGAGCTTGCGACCGATTTCAGCTAGCGTGAGACCAGACTCACGAAGTCGGCGGACAGTCGCCCTTTTCTTCTTCGCCTCCGCGACCCACGGCCACTCGTAGTTGCTCGACTTCATCAACGGCGACCTCCCAGTCGGGTTTGACCTTTACCTGTCGCGCCACCGGCACGAGAGGGACAACAAGCCTGCCAACCACTAGGGCCCCACGGCGCCTGGTGCCATCACTAGCAGCCGGCAGGTTGCCATACTTAAGCTTGCCCTGCACGAGCACCGGGGTACCGGGTCTAACATCCTGCATGATCGCCACCCCACCCCGAGTGCCGATAGACTCCCATACACAACAGTAGTGTACATCCTGAACCTCAGTGATATGGTCAACGGTACGCAACTTGAACCACGCCTGCCTAACACGGCCAGCAGGCCTGATGTAGACCTCGCTAACGAGGTCACCCACTAGCAACACCTGGTTAAGATAAGGTTTCATTCTACATCCCCGCTGCGTACCAGGTTACCAAAATAGCCCGTTGCACGGTCGTAGTAGACCGAGATCTGCCCTTTCGGACCATTGCGGTGCTTGGCCACGATCAGCTCGAGAACCGTCGGATTAGACTCCTTTGCCCACAAGAGGACTACAACATCAGCGTCCTGCTCGATGGCACCCGACTCCCTTAGATCACTGAGTCTCGGCTTCTGATCGGCCCGCTGCTCCGGCAACCGGCTGAGCTGTGAGCAAACTATAAGGCTAAGCTTAAGATCCTTGGCTAGAGCCTTCAGTCCAGCGGACACAGCGCGAAGATTCTGAACCTCGTTCTCCTGCTCCCTGTCAGGCCGTAAGAGCTGGAGGTAATCAATCACAAGAAGTCTAATCCCATGATCCCGAACCGCTCGGTGCACCCTGGAGCGGAGCGGGCTGAGTCTTAGCATCGGCTCGTCGGCTATCCACAA
The DNA here is from genome assembly GCA_034506255.1 of candidate division KSB1 bacterium. Taxonomy (NCBI): domain Bacteria; kingdom Pseudomonadati; order Candidatus Zhuqueibacterales; family Candidatus Zhuqueibacteraceae; genus Candidatus Coneutiohabitans; species Candidatus Coneutiohabitans thermophilus. Next base: position 43,493 of record JAPDPX010000017.1, read on the forward strand.
AGGCCAGGCGTGAGCAAGACTAACAGCCTCCTTCAAACGCTCCAACTCCGCTCCGCCCAGCATGCCCGTCTGTAGCTTCCTGCTGTCAATCCGAGAGACACGGGCTAGCAGCCGCTCTATCAGTTCCTCCGACGTCATCTCAAGACTGACAAAAAGCGCCGGAAACCCACTGGCAGCCGCTTCCTGCGCCCAGAACCAAGCCAGGGCTGTCTTCCCTGTACTTGGCCTGGCCCCCACCACGATATATTGGCCCTCCCGCCAGCCACCAGTTAGCTCGTTGAGCTTAGCTAGCCCAGTCGGTAACCCGACCAGATGTTTCGGGCTCTGGGCACGCTTTGTCACGAGATCGAGGACACGGCTTGCCGCCACAGCAAGCCGCTCAGGCGGATTCTGACGGTCTTGCTCTGTGGCACGACGAAGTTCCGCCTCTGCCTGAGAGACCAACTCCTCCCGACCCAGAGAACGTTGCGAAACGAGCTCTACTATACGCTGGGCCGCTGCGCCAAGCTGGTCCTCGAGCGCGTAAAGCCTCAAAAAATCGACGTAGTCAGCCAAGCCAGTAGGTGTGGGTACCCCAGCCAAGAGCTCAGCGAGATAGTCAAGCCCGCCATAGCTCACCTTCTTGCGCTCGAGTACCTGATGTACCGTGACCGGATCTATCGCACGACCAGTCTGCCAGAGATGCTGCATCGCCCTAAAAATCAGCCTGTGATTGGGCTGAGTAAAGTGGTCGGGCTGGATCACCTCCCAGACCCCTTGATCTGTAGCCTCGGCTGGGTGGGCCAGGCAAACAGAAAGGATCGCTTTCTCGATGACCAACCTCTCGGGTCGTACACTCATGGCGGGCTGTCCTGGGGCTGGTAGGAGCGCACCCTACCATTCGAACCGCAACCATCCGGTCCCGCGCCAGCGGACCCCAGAACTAGCCCGCAGCAGCACGACGCCGCTCAAGCTCGAGACTGATAGCCTCGACATAAGCTTGATACTTGGATTCCCTGGCTAGCCAATCCCGGGCCCGCACAAGTACGTCAACTGGCACCTCCTCGAGTGACCTCCCTCCCCAGCCATCGAAATGCTGGGGCCCGCCAGGAAGTGTGTGTACCTTGGGCTCCTTCGGCTGCCGCTTCACCACCCTAGACTCTGTCGGCTCTTCGTCAGCCGCGGCCACCAGACCAGTCACCGCCAAGAACGCCAACCTGGCTGCCGCTGTTCGAGCCGAGCTTAGGGCATGGATAGTAGGCCTCGCACCCTCGCCGACAACATCTGGAACCGGGCAGCTAAAGGACGCCTGCTCGGTATGCCCACTGGCGTGCGATAGGTAACAGGTGGCAGTGACAACGTACGTGTTCCAGTCGACAGCATAATCCCAGCGCCAGGAAAACCCAGCCGCTGCTAGCACCGGGCCAGCGACCTTGATTGCTGTCGCTAGGTCGCAGTAGTTGAACGTGTAGGTCCCACCCCTCTTGGTCGGGATGGCAACACGGTTGGGCGCTGGAAGTAGACCTATCTGCTTGTGGCACTCAGCCATAGCAGCCCTGTAGCGCTCCCTGGCTTCAGCCTCTCGCACCCGGTGCTCGTACTCGGCAAAAGAGCGCAGAGCGCTCTCTACCGCACCCAGATCCCCGCCTTTTTGGACCACAACCTGGAGCAGTTCCACGAGCGAGCCGTGCTCAACCTTGGCTGGCAGGGTCATACCATCCTCCTTCGTCAACGGTCGAGCCCTCCTATAAACATCTGGCCTACAACACGGTAGACCCTATCCATATAGCGTGCCGCGCGGCCTAGGACCACGGGGCTGTTGTAGCAACGGACAGCTCGGTCCCAGGAACCGGTACGCTCATAGCAACCACGAAGAATAGTAGCACCACAGCGAAGTTGCGACTCGTGGTCACCCACCGCGCAGTCGGCAATATGCTGCCGCCAAACAGGCATCACTTGCATGCGGCCAAACTCACCTGCGCGGCCATAAGCGGTTAGTGCCCGATGGTCGGCCACCCAACCAGTTTCTACTATCGCTATCGCCGCAAACAGGAACTCGGGAATGCGATATTGCCGAGCGACGTCGGCTATAAGGCTGCTGTCAGAAGGTCCCACGTACCCATACGCTGGAGCGGGTAAGGGTAAGGGTACAGCTGTTGGAGCGTGAAGAGGAGCAGGAATGAGCAGCAGGGCGACCAACAACCTCAGACTACGTGGATCAAACCTGGCTTTTCTACCCTTCCTTGGCCGGTAACCAGCCACTGGTACAGTTGCACCGTCACCCCGGCGAACAACGGTGACACGGACCACCTCGAGTTCGCCTGCACGCACCAAAGCATCCAGGTAGCGCCTAGCGGTACTTATCGACACCCCTAGGGCGATAGCCACCTCTCTTGTGGTTATACCATTGCTCGCAATCTCAGGCCGCTTGATATACGCCCGGATCGTCTCAAGCAGCTGCGTGGAGGTGAGTTTGGACATCAGAACCTCACTGGCACCGGTTCCGGCGCTTGGTAGATATGGTGATACACCTCATACCTACCACCAGGGAAAACCAAAAGGCTAGAGAGCCCAAAACTTGGAGCTTGCTCGCTCCCAAGGCGCTCTACCCACTCGGTCCGCCCCTGCCAGCCCGGCGTGATAATAAGCCTCGTCGTCGAAAGCGGTCCTGTGTCGACATGCCTGTGCAGGTGCGCCCGGAAAGCCACATCAGGCGGGCGCAAACCCGCCTTGGCATAGACCATCCAGATACTGTGAGCCATGCGACTGTAGTAACCCTCCTCTGTCCACGGCACCCTGGCACCTGCACCAGGGGGGTGATGCTTAATATGGACAAAAACGCCATGGATGTCAAGACCCACCTGCCACCAGGACCACTTCCCCGTCGATGGATCTTTGGTGGCGTGCCAGCGGCGGGCGAGGCTTTCTTCGCGCTCAGCCGACGGCCCCACGTGAGCGCTGGTACCTCTGACGACGATCAAACTGTCCGGTTTCAGGCGGCGGGGCACGGAATAGACTCGTTCGATGACATAGTCCTGTGCCTCGGCATGGCCACCGCCGATCAATTGCAGCGTCTGGTGGTGCCGACCCTCCAGGAGGTCACCGTTAAAGACGATGTGTAGTTTCGCCTTGTGCCGCCGCCTGAGCTTTGCTACCTCAGCCCAAGCTTCGTTCCATCGCTCCCAAAGCCAGAGGTTCAGCTGGCTTGGCGTATAGCGCCCGCCCTCGTCCAGTCTCACCCCTTCAGGCGGACAGATGGCTAGAGCGGAGCCGGCGTGCTGGTCGCTGGAAACAGCAAGTAAGACAGGCCGTGGAGCCACAAGTCACCTCTTCCGAAAGGTGGACAAGAGAATGACACTTAAGGCAACACAGACTGCGATGTACGCACTATACAAGGCTAGCAGGAGGTAAACCGCTACAGCGAGACAGTACCTGGCTGTCAGTCTCTTCCGACCCATACAGCTGCTTTGATCACCGGTAACTGCCTGATATCCAGGTGGATATGACCATCGTCACTCTCCCAGTCGTAGCAGCCGATACCCCACTCCCCAGCCTCGTAGCCCATATCCCTCAGGACGTCGACCCACATAGCTGCTATCCAGAGACGTAACTTGAGCTGTAGTGCTGGTGTGTCCCATGCGGGAAGGCGGCCCCTGATGTCCACAGCCCACCCCTTCCCATGTTGGCCTTTATCACCAGCCCGGAAAGCGCTGGTCACGATGATAGGTACCCGGTAGCGATGGGCGTAGCAGCGCTGGCCTAACACCTCGACAGCATCCACCATCTCCTGCCTGAGCCCCTCAGGCCGTACAAGCCATTGAACGTGGGAGGCCATCCTAGCCCCCACAGCTCGCGCTGATGGCGGTGCCGGCCGCCAGCCCAGCAACGAGCGCAAGCGCGAACAACACCAACCAGCCAACGACCGCAACCAGCTGCCGCATCGCACTAGCTAGCGCCTCCTTTTGGCCCAAGGAGTATCGGTTTGTCGCAGACGAGATTGGCTCCCATCTCGCAGATTACCCCCTCGAGCGTGGCGTCAGCCCGGTTGGCCAACCACACGCTGAGACTGGTAGGGCCACAGATGATCACCTGGATATAAGCCCAGGCACTATGGTTAAGAGTCGCCACATCAAGCTCCGACGGTAGACACAAGACCTCCCGTGGCCAGGGCTTGGTGGAACGGTGCACATGAGCCATACCTACAAGGTCCCGGGACACACACCTGAACCCAATCGCAGATACCTCGCTAATCGAGTCGGGGGACACATCCGCCAGGGTAACATAGGTCACGCTTAGAATGTGAAGATCACCGTCCCGGGTGAGTGTCCCGTGGAGGCAAAGCGGCAACTCCATCACCGTTGCCTTGTATACAGACTGGAAAATTCTGATGCTGGCAGGGTCGAAGAAGACGCTCAGCCGATCCTGGCCACCCAGCGCAACTGAAAGCGCTAGACCTAAGAAGAGTCCCCTTTCCATGTCACCCTTTTGGCCGTGAACTGGGCGACATCTATACCCATCATCCCCAACAAAAACACAAGCCAGGCAGTAGGCGGCTCCCATGGGCTCAAGAGAACCCGGACCCCGGTGCCGAGGGCGAGCAACAACGAGGTCGCAATACGGAGGTTGGTCGTCGGCAGGCGACTTATCATTTCACCGCCTCCAGCTTCATCCTAAGCAAGCGGACTTCCTCTTTCAGCTCCCGGACCTCTGAAAGGAGCCGCTCATACTGCACGGCAACAACATCGGCCGAGGCCTTGAGGGTGACCTGCTTCTCCAGGTAGCTGACACTGTTAGCGACCTGGGCGAGAGATACGATCGTACCAATAGCCACTGGGACCAGCGCGACAACGATTCCAGTTACCAGCCTCGGGAGCAACCCGTTTCGCAGCCTATCCATAGCCGTGTAAAACCACCCACCGATCGTCATATCTAGAATCTAAGCCCCAGCTTACCTGGGCACCAGTCTTGACCGCGGTCCCGGAACGGTCCTCAGAGCCGGAGGACGCGCCGGGGGCCGTAGCCGTCCCACTGAAGGGGCGATCAGCTTGGTAGATTCCTTAAGCTCCTCCATCGCTTTCTCCTTCCAACCGCTGTCACCCAAGCTATCTGCCAAAAACCAGATGTCACGCCACGGCAAATAGTAGTCCCGGTACCAGTCGTTCAGGCCGTTAAGCTCGTCCTGCTGTTCGGGCGTCCTGCGTCCCGGACCCAACCGGCTAAGCTGGTAACGCCGCCTCAAAGCCTGACGCACCGGACGAGACACTGGGAACTGGACACCCACAGTCTCGAGCCATTCGACCTCCCGGGCAATCTCATCATCCAGCCCACGCCGAGACTCATCCACCATGCCGGTAGCTGCGTTGAGAACTGTGAACAACAGGTCATCGAATTCTCGTGGGCGGTAAGGAACAAGCTCCTCCTCGAAGCCCGTGATTGGCACAAGGCGCGCAGCGGCCATCGTAACGTCAGCTACCACGCCAAAATCATACAGCGTGGCGTATAGCATTTGCCTAAAGCTACCGAAATCACCAGCCTCAAAGGTGCGCTGCGGTACAACCGGCCTGCCGCTGAGCTCATCCGGCGGGTTCACACCGCTCATAAAGCTGACCCACTTGCGGACCAGGTCCAGCATGGGGTTAAGACCTGGAAACTCCTCGCGCTTGAAGGCTCCGAAGCTACGCGTTAGGTACTTAAAGGGAGCAGTAGCGAGCCTCGCGCTGTGAACCCCGAGCCAGTACAGCAGGGTCCACGGACCGCGATATACATCAGCTACCGGAATCGCGATGTAGCGCACCCGCCGTTCGGACCCGCTACCCACCCAGCCCAGTGGTATGACCAGTCTATTAGCCTTTACCCAATCGGGGATGTGCCGGTACATCTCCCTCAGTTCTTCCCCTAAGTAGCCCAACAGGGCGGCTAGCGTAAGTAGCCGGAGGAACAAAACCACTGAATCCATGAACAGTACCCCAGCTCTGGTGCGCGGGCTCCCATATAGCCCCAGATCAGTGCGCAAACCAGACCAGGCAACCGCGCCGTAACCCAAGGCCAGGTTCCAGCCCTCCGGGAAGACGCCCGCCTGTGCCGGGTTCGGTGTACCGAAGAGGTTTAGCGTAATATACGCCCGCTGGCTCGGCTCTAGACTCGGGAGATAGTGTTTGAGGACATACCAAGGCCCAAGCTTATGCCAAACCTCGCCCATCATTCCAGCGCGTGCGAGCCACGAGAGAGCGGGGAACTTGGGCAGGACGTTCTTCCAGAAGTGAGACCCAAGTAGAGCTAGTGCCCGTATCGGCCCACCGAGAAGTCCCGAGGAGCGCAGGACCCGGCGCACAGCAGCACTCACCGGTTCCACTTTTGGCCCCACAAACAGCCCGGTCTTCTCAGCCAACTCGTCGATTGTCAAGTAACCCTGGTCAGCCAGCGCGCCGCTGATAAAGAACCGCGCCGGTAAAGCTCCCTCCTGTAGAGCTTGAATGACAACATCCTCGTAGCTGCCAAGTGCGGCGGACCGGAACGCCGGCCCGAAGGTCTTGGCGTAACCCCTAAGAAGAAACCAGAAAGACATGAAGCTAGCTACAAATGGCGACGTCCCCTTGGTTTCGCTGATAACGGCCGCCATGTTCCTCAGGTTTCGCCACGGGTCTCGGACAAGTACGTTGCGTGCCGTGAACGCTGCGCGCCAAACAACCAGCAGCGGGTGGAAGAGGCCATAGGAGAAACTATTGAACCACCTGGCCAGGGAGTGAGCTAAACCAAGCGGCGTCCGCTCCAGGCTGGCGGCGAGCCAGCTTTCAACCTCGCGGAAGTACCACATCCCGTCTTTGGCGTACCAGATAGCAGAGTACCCTGGCCGTGGGTTGGGCCTAACCCCTGAAACCACGGGGACCTCAGGTCCGTAATCCTCGGGGGATGTGAAGCTTGGGGTATTCACCAGCACTTCCATAAAGCCGCGCCTGAGGCGGTTTTGTACCGCGAGGCGCCGCAACGCGAGCGCCTTGAGCGTGTAGCTCTGGAGCGGGTTAACAATTCCTTTGACCGTGCCATACTGTGCCATGATCCCGGGTGGCACGTAACCGTGGTAGTAATCCACAACCTGGAACGGCACATAGGTCTCCCTGTTCCGCGTGATGGTAGCTAGGTGGCGCGGGCTTACCAGACCGGCGTCTATTGCCGGTTGCACCGCGTGCTCGTAAACCAGCTCGCGGAAATGAGCTAACAGCTCTATGACACGG
>JAPDPX010000018.1 GCA_034506255.1 candidate division KSB1 bacterium
AGTGTTGTTGGCTGAATTGCCATTCGGTTGCCATTTCCGGCTGGTCGCCACAAAAGCGCGCGCTGAAAAAAGTTCAAAAATATCTCTTACTGTGGCAAGCTTCAAGATGGGTTCACCGGGTGGATACCGCCACTGGACGCGAGATTGTACTGCAGCGGTATCGGAGAATGCTGTGGCTGGTTTTCGGGGTGGCGGCCTTCGTCACGCTGGCGCTGGTCATTCGGCAGGCTCGTGGGCAGCGCTATGGACCTGCATGGAACAATTCACCACTGTATCACAGTCGGCAACATTGATCCTGCGGCGCTGCAGGCCGTGTGGCAGGTTGAAGATGCCCGGCCCGTCGTGCGCGAGTTGTTCAAGCGCCGCCTGCGGGGGGCGGCCGGCAGTCGTTCTCAGATGCACACGTTGCTGGGGGCCCATGCGCAGATGTTGTGTCAAAAGTAATGCGAACTGGTGGCGCAGTAAAGGTTCGATTGGGAGCCGGTTTATCGTTGTCGCTTTTGCCGACGAGTGCAAGCGCTGTAAAATTCACGGCATCGAGATTGACCCGGAAAAGCTACAGATTGGCGGAGATGAGACGCGTGCCACGCGCATCACGCGACGGAACCGGAATCAGGCCAAAATGCTTCAGCATGTGCTGGTCTGCAATTCCAGAGGAACACGACAAAACATTCCGGTGCCAGGCATCAATGATTTGTGCCGGCAGGAATTGACCCGTGCAAAATAAAAATTTGTGTTTGATCATCACAAGCAACGCTAAGCCAAGCCCCAGTCCAGATCCAGGTGTTGCCATGAAGAAACTGCCAGTCGGCCGCTCTGATTTCCGGGACGTGATCGAGGGGAATTACTATTATGTGGACAAGTCGCTGTTCATCAAGGAGCAGATGGACAACGGCGCGCAGGCGCTGCTCATTCCGCGGCCGCGCCGCTTCGGCAAGACGCTCAATCTCTCCATGCTGCGCTATTTTTTCGAGAAGAGCGAGAGTGATACCAGTCACCTGTTTCGGCATTTGCGGATTTGGCAGGCGGGCGAGGCCTATCGCGCCATGCAGGGCCGGCATCCGGTGATCTACCTGACCTTCAAAGACATCAAGGAATCGAATTGGCAAAGTGCGCGGGAGAAGATGCAAGTGACCATTCAGATGGAGTTTTTGCGTCATGACTATTTGCGCAATGCCAAAGAACTGCAGAGTGAGGAAAGGAAGTACTATGGTGACATTGTCAGTTTGAATGCAACGCAAAGCGGATATGAAAAGAGCCTGGAGCGACTGTCACAGCTTTTGGCGCGTTTTCACGGGCAAAGAGTGATGTTGTTGATCGACGAATACGACACGCCGATCCAGGCGGGATACGTCAACGGCTATTACAATGAGATCATCGGGTTCATGCGCAATTTTCCCAGTGGCGGGTTGAAGGACAATCCCTTTTGGAAGAAGGGGGTTCTGACCGGGATCATGCGGGTGGCGCGGGGATCGATCTTTTCGGGGTTGAACAACCTGGGTGTATTCACGCTGCTGCGTTCCGAGTTTTCCGGGGCTTTTGGCCTGAAGGAGGCAGAAGTCGAGCAGGCTTTGCGAGAATTCGACCTGCTCGCGGCTTATGACCGTGTCAGAGATTGGTACAATGGCTACACCTTTGGCGATCGGGTCGTCTACAATCCCTGGTCACTGGTCAATTACTTGAACAGTGCCGACAAGGAGTGCCGTCCCTATTGGCTGAATACTTCGGACAACGCCATCGTGGAGCAGTTGCTGACGCGAGGTGGGCGGGAGCTGAAAGTCGAGCTGGAGAGCCTGATCGCCGGGGGGAGCGTGGAGAAACTCGTGGAGGAGAACATCGTGTTTGCCGAGATCGAGCAGCGGGAGGATTTGCTGTGGAGTTTTTTGCTGTTTGGGGGTATTTGAGATATTCTTCCCAGCGGCCGGACGATTTTGACCCTGCCAAGACGTTGTGCCAGTTGACGGTACCGAATTGGGAGGTTCGCAGCATTTATATCAACATTGTCGAGCGTTGGTTTGCGAAACGGCTGGAGAACAAGAAGCTCGAAATTTTGCTGCAGGCGTTTCTCAACGGGGATGTGGAGACCTTTGAGGAATTGCCTGCCGAGCTGGTGGAACGCAGCTTCAGTTATTGGGATGCGACCAGCCGGGATGCGGAGAAAGTTTATCAAGCTTTCACCATTGGTCTATTGGTGTGGCTCTCCGACCGTTACCAGGTGAGGAACAATCAGGAATCGGGCTATGGGCGGTACGATGTGATGCTGATTCCGCGGGAGGTGAGCCAGGCGGGGATCATCATCGAATTTAAAAAGGTCAACAGTCGGCGCGGGGAGACGCGGGAGAGCGCCATGGCCAAAGCCTTCGAGCAGATTGCGGGGAGGAAATACGCGGGCGAGCCACGTGCGCGCGGCGTGCAACAGATTCGGCAACTCGCCATCGTGTTTGAGGGCAAGCAAGTGTGGGTGAAGGAATGGACAGCCGATGAATCGCAATCGGGAGGTCATTAAAATTGCAAAATGAATAGCGTGATTCCCGCCGTGTCCACCTCATCACCAAAATCCTGGAACCTGCTGGTCTACATCATCCCCAACGACTCCCAATGCGGCGAATGCGGCAGGGAGTTGTAGCGGGGCAGTTTCATCACGTTGGAAAAAGAAAAAGGCGCGCGCTGCCTTTCCTGTGCGGATTTGGATCATCTCGTTTACCTCCCACGCAGCGATGCCGCCCTGACACGGCGCGCGACCAAGCACTCGCGGCTGCATGCAAAAGTTTTGCAAGGGAGCCGCACGCGCAAACAATACGAGCGCCAGGGCATTCTGGTGGAATCCGAAGCGCTGGACAAGGCCGAAGCAGAATGTCTGGCCGACGAGGAAGTGTGCCGGCGCGAGCGCGAAGCCGAACGCCGTGCCGAGCTGGATGCCGAATACGTGAAGGCTTTCGGTAAGCACGTGCTCCGTTTGTTTCCCAAATGTCCGCCTGAAGCTGCGGAAAAGATCGCGGAGTATGCCTGCCGCAAATACAGCGGCCGCGTAGGACGCAGGGCTGCCGCCAAACGGTTCGATGACGAAGCGATCCAGCTGGCGCTTCAGGCGCATGTGTGTCATCACTTCACCGACTACGATGAGCTGCTCGCGCGCGGCTATCAACGTTACGAGGCGTGAGCGATGGTGCGCGGTATGGCCGAGCAACAGCTCAACGCCTGGCGGTGAATGAGCATGGGCAGAATCCTCCCCCTCGACCAGGCCTGCGAGCGGCATGCGCGCCATTGTCTCGCCGAGGCCAAATCGCATCGCAGCGGCTGGCAATGGCCTCGCACGCAAACGGAACAGAGGACGCTTTGGCTCGATTTTGTTTTTGCCCTTGAGGCATTACAATGCCGGCGTCGGGCGAGGCGGCGATTCCGGTTTGCGCATTTGCGCAAGCCCTCACCGCGAAACAGCTCGAAGCCAGGCTTTGCAACAACGTGGGGGCTGGCGTGCGCGAACCTCGGCGAGTTCGACAAGGCGCCGGCTTTTTTGCGCCGCAGCGCTGCACTATGAAGCCGGCAAACTGCGTGTCACACCACCAAACATCACGGAGAAGCGCTGCAACTCATGCGTGGGCTGGGTGATCGCCTCGTTCGAACCCGGCGATTTTGCGCAAGCGCTGAAGCATGCGAAAACGGCGCCGGGAATTTACGCCGAGATCGAAGATTCGAATGCGGCGGGGATGAGGGAGAAGGTGCAAGAGATGAGCGCATTGAATAGTAAGACAACGTGGCCGTACTTCCCGGGCCCGCTTGCATCAACTCGCTGAATGCCGCACCACCCCGGCCTGACGAAGTGAAGGTGACGAAGGTACCCACCGGTTCGAATCGCAGGCTGCCCGGCGCCGCGATTTGACGGTATATCTGCCCCTGCTGCGATACCGAAATTTTCTCTTGTGCGTCAAACACGATTTTGCAATATTCCACGCACAATACACATGGGTGCCCCAAATCCCGGTGCTTCCCGCAACTTCGAGTTTTCTCCCACAACATTTGCACTGCATCCCGCTTGAACAGGCGCCGGTTGCGTTGATAACTTGCAGCATTTTCGGTTGTGCGAAGGGGGCCTGCCTGTTTGTCCTGTGGCAAGTCTTTTCTCCGGCACTGGCATCATTGCGATCTTTGAAGATCGGACGGTGAGCGCGGAAAAACTCCCGCAAAATGACAAGAAGTGGACTTCCCTTCATCCGAATAAAATGCGGTAATTGGGTGGCTGTCTTTTTTCAGAGGCAGGCTGCACGCCGGAATCATGTCCGGTGGTGTGCGGCCGGATGAAACCATTTAGGGGTAGCACGTGTGAGCAATCGCGCCGTCATCTTCGCGGTGGGGTTTATCTGTGTAATCCTGGACCTCCCGACCGTTCTCATGCTAACACTGGGGTCCGAGTTGAGCTGGCCGTCGCGGGTTTTGCCCGCGCTTTTTCTCCTGTGGGGTTGGGGCTTCGCGATTCTGGCTGAAATTGCCGCTGCCGGTGCCCCGCCGCGCTTGCGTGACCTGCCTTTGGCTCTGCTCTTTCTGGTCGCGGGTTTTTTGTTTGAGAAGGCCTTTGAGTTGATCGTGGAGGGTCTGCGCCTGGCGTGGGCTGCCTGGCAGGGCGTTTTTGTGCTGCTGCTGGTCATGCTGGCCGGCGGCGGTTTGTTGCTGCGCAGTTTCTTTCCGGGTTTCAGACGATTTCTCTCTTTCATCATCCTCTTGATGGTTTTGGCCATTCTGTTCAGCGTGTGGTCGCCGGGACGGCGGCTGGGCACTCATCTCGCCGGCTATTGTGTTGGTTTCTCGCTCACGCTGCTGACCAGGCGCTATGCGGTCGCCTGATCGAGGCTGTCATTCCTCCCGTGACCGTCGCATTGAGGCGGCTGCGAACGATTGCACAATTTTCATGGTGAGGCCATGAGCAATTACACTCATTCCTCGTCCAGTTCATACGAATCCCAAGAACAGCGCCGGCGCCGCGAAGAGCGGGAGCGCCGCGAGCGCGAGCGTCGCGAGGCGGAATTGCGGGCACGGCTGGAGCGTGAAAGGCAGGAACGCGAGCGGCAAGAGCGCGAGAAAAGGGAGCGCGAGGCTGCGGCGCAGCGTCGCATGGCGCTCTCCCAACAGGCGGTGCAGATCGGACTGGAACTGCAGCGCGCGCAGGTTCAAAGTGATGTGGCGCGGCTGCGGGCAAAACTGGCGCAGTCCACTTTGAGCATGGTGCAGCGGCAGCGCCTGGAAGCAGAGATCAAGGCGTTGCAGGCCGATGAGTCCAGCAGCTACGCCGAAGTCTACGAGAGCGTGCGCAAAATCGAAGCGGCGCTCGGCCAGCCCCAGCACGAACGCCCGGCCTCCCAGTTGGAGGCACAGGCGCAATGGCTGGAGGCCATCCGCAAATTCGAAGCCGATTTGCTCGATCAAGAGGCTCTGTTGGAACGTCTCGCTCCCGGGGATCTCCGCGAAATCAGAGAGGCGGCGCAGAGTCTGGTTAGCGACAATTCCGGGGACTATGCCTACAATCTCGCGACCCTCAAGGGCCTGCAGCAACGCCTGCGTGAAGTGACGCGGGCCTGTCAGGCGAAGGCTGTGGCGGAAGCGAAGCGTGACGCAGAGTGCACGGAGCGCCTGATCAACCTGCAGGCGCGTCTCGATTTGCTGCTCGCGAGTGAACCACCGGCGTCGCTGCGCGAGCGCGCCGCGCAGTGCCAACAGCGGATCATGGCAGCGCTCACCGTGGCCGATCCGGCGGCCAGGGAACGAACGCTGCAGGAACAGCAGCCACAGGTTGAAAAGCTGGAGCGAACGGCAGGCGAGTGGCAACGCCATGCGCGCGAACGTCAGCAGCTCATGCGCCTCATGCAGCAACATCTCGAAGACATGGGCTATGAAGTGGTCGTCATGCCCGATCAGCCCGGCAGATTCGAAGCCTACATTCCCGGCGGCGAGATGGTGGAGATCAGCATCGGCCCGGACGGCAGCATGATCAGCCACGTCGTGCATCTGGTTCCGGAAGACCCGCCGACCCTGCCTGACCAGGCCGAGGCCCTGGCCTTCGAACAGCAACGCGACAAATGGTGCAGCGACTACGACCGCATTGCCGAGCGCCTGGCGCAGCAGGGCGTGCAGCTCACGGTTGATGCGCGCGAGCTCAAGAGCCTGCATGAGTTGCGCCCTGAAGAAATTCGCCAGAGTGCCCGGGTGCAGCGCCGGCAGTCCGGCGCTGTTGCCGTGCGATCCCCAAAATATTCGAGGCAATAGCATGACATCAGACCACGCACCGCGCTGGGTGCGGGAAATCGACCGCTATCTTGGCATCAAGACGCAATTTTATTTGCATGGCAACGTTCACGATCGGGTGTGCGATTTCTCGGCGACCGCCTCCCCCCAGGCCTCCCTGAGAATGCTGACCCTGCGGCAGTATCTGCTCAAATTCTTTCGCGAGCGGGGCTACGAGCTGATCGGCTTTTTCGATCCGCTGGATGGCTTGTGCTTTCCCGATGAATTGGGCGAGCCCGAGGTGAAGATGCAGCAAACCTTTCTCTCGCTGCTGCCGAAGGAGGAGGTCACAGCAGCGGGCGCTGGCGGCCGCGATGCCCTGCAGCGTTTCCGGCCAACCACGACCGGCTACATTCACCACACCATCGCGGCGGCACGCGCGTTGATGCGCAACAGCCTGCATGGCAGTGTCTTGATTTTCGAGCATGCCTCGCGTCTGCTGGCCACGCCGCAGCAGCTTCAGGATCATGAGCGGCTTTATTTTCTCGGCCTGCTCAAATGTGCGCTGGAGGCCACGGTGGCACAGGGCAAAAGCAATCTTACCCTTCTCATCTGCGACAAGCTCAATGATCTGCCGGCCTGGCTCTATCTCAACAATCCACGCGGCCGCTCGGTGCACATCGATTTCCCCGACGAGGACGAGCGCCGGGCCTTTCTTGCAGCCACCGAGCGTCTTTTTTACAAAGAAGAGGGGAAGGCCTTCAATCTGAAGGAAACGCTGGCGGCCTTCGTCGATTTCACCCAGGGTTTGTCGAACAGCGAGTTGTTCAGCCTGCGCACCCTGTCGCACCGCGAAAAGCTGCCGCTGCACAAGCCGCGCGAGATCGTCGAGCGTTACAAGTTCGGCAAGATCGAAAGCAAGTGGAACAAGCTCGATCCGGCGCGTTTGAACGATGCCCCCAAAATCCTCGGTGAGCGCGTGTTGGGACAGGAGGAGGCCATCAATGCGGTGACCGACATTCTCAAGCGCGCCAAGCTTGGCCTCTCCGGCATCCAGCATTCTGCACGTTCCAACAAGCCCAAAGGCATCCTGTTCTTTGCCGGCCCCACCGGCGTCGGCAAAACCGAGATGGCCAAGGGGCTGGCCGAACTGCTGTTTCATGATGAACGGGCGTGCATTCGCTTTGACATGAGCGAGTATTCGCAGCAGCATTCCGATCAGAAACTGCTGGGCGCGCCGCCGGGGTACGTGGGTTACGAAGAGGGCGGCCAGCTCACCAACAAGGTCAAGGAGAATCCGTTTTGCGTGCTGCTCTTCGATGAGATCGAGAAGGCCGACCGCAACATTTTGGACAAGTTCCTGCAGATTCTCGAGGACGGCCGCATGACCGACGGCAGGGGCGAGACCGTCTATTTCTCCGAAACACTCATCATCTTCACCAGCAACCTCGGCACCGTGGAAGAGCTGCCCGGCGGCGAGAGAAAAGCGCTGACCGATCCTGGGATGAAACCTGAAGACGTCAAAGGAAAAATCCTGGCCGCCATCGAGAATCATTTCAAGTACAAGCTCGGCCGGCCTGAAATCTTCAACCGCTTTGGCAACAACTTCGTGGTGTTCAACTACATCAAGCCGGAGGTGATGGCCCAAATCATCAAGAAGATTTTGGGGCAGATTGTGAAAGACGCGCGCGAACGGCTGCATCTGGAGCTCGACTTCGCACCGGCGGTGATCCAGCATCTCCATGACGCGGCGGTGCAAAATTTGGAAATGGGAGGCCGCGGCGCCGGCAATCTGATCGAAACCGTGATCGTCAATCCCCTGGCGCGCCGGCTCTTTGATTATGGTGAAAAGTTGCCGAACAGGCTGGGCATCACCGGCATACACCAAAATCAACACGGGCAGTATGAATTGGAATGCAGCGCGTGAGAGGCATGATTTCTTCCGAGGGTGGTGCGACCGGTGTTGCAACGCCTTTGCCGGGTGGAGCAGCGCAGGCATCCTGCCCAAGGGCACCAACTTTTGGGCTGGAATTATCCAGAACCGCGAAGGCATCAGGTTCGTGATGAGCAGCACCTATGATCAAATCTGGTTTGCCTTCCGGTCGCCGTCCCCAATCTAACAAACCAGTTTTTTCGAGCCTCGCATTCTTTGCGACTTCGCGGTGAAAACAGATGTCTTGCCGTAATGGCTCAACTGCGTGCAGGGGCGTAGCGCAGACATCTTGTCTGCAAGCGGAGATGCCTGCGCCCCTCCACACGTTACTGAAGGATTCCGTTTTGCTTTTCCCAAAAATTTGCCGCATCAGGTATCCTGCCGGCAGGCGTGGGCATGCTTCACGCCTCACTGAAGTATTTTGTCGGCGATGGGAGCTGTGAAAATTCCAGGGGTTCCATGAGCACCCTGCACCATGACATCTACGTTGGTTATTACGCCTGGCCGATCACGGTGCTCGGTCCGGGGCGGCGCGTCGGATTGTGGCTCACCGGCTGCACGCTGCACTGTCCCGGCTGCATGTCGCCTCACTTCTTCGTGCGCCGGCCGGAGCAGCGCCTGCCGGTGGCGGCGCTGCTGGCAAAACTGCGGCCGGGCTTGCGGGAATGTGACGGTCTGACCGTGAGCGGCGGCGAGCCGTTCGAGCAATCCGCGGCACTGGCTGCTTTGTTGCAAGGTGTTGCCGCGGAATTTCCGGACAGGGACGTGCTGGTTTACTCCGGTTTCACCATCGAGGAAATTTGGCGCGATCCGGACAAGCGCGCGGTCCTGCGCTGGATTGACCTGCTGATGGACGGCCGGTTCGAAGTCGGGACGAGCCATGAAAAGATCTGGCGCGGCTCGGACAATCAGCGGCTGTTGCTGCTCAGCGAGCGTGCGCAAAAGTATGCCGCGTTCTGCCAGGCCAAATCTCCCGCCCGGCGTTTGCTGCAATTGCAATGGTTGGGAGACGGGAAGGTGAGTTTAATCGGTTTGCCGGCGCGCGGCGTGACGGCAGCTTTGCGGAGGAAGCTGCGGGCGGCACTACCGTCGGATGAGGCGGAAGTCAAACAAGATTGAGCCGGCGCCTCGCTGTGCGTCTCTGCCGCCGGATCTCTGCCTCACCGATTGCAATCTCGAACATGGTTGGAACATGAGGAGGCGCATGTCGTGGATGGCTTGGTGAAAATCTGCCCCTACTGTCAACACGAGAATCATCCCCAGGAAGCCATTTGCAGCAAGTGTGGGGAAGACATCAGCACGGTTCGGCCCTTGCGCAAAGAGGCCATTGCCGGGAAGCCAGAATCGACAACCGCGACGGTCCCGGCCCCGGCACAGCCGGAGATTTCAAATCCTGCGGCACCTCGGGATGCCACCCGGCGCATGGCCGTGCCCAGCGCCCATCTCGTGTGTGAGGTGCCCGGCTTTCCGCCCTTTCTCATCCTGCCCAACACCACCGTCGGCCGCGAGATTCAGAAACCCGGGGATGTCGATGTCTCGGCCGTGCCCAACAGCGATTACATCTCGCGCCGGCATGTGACCTTCCTGCTGCAAGGCACGCGCTGGCTGGTGCGGCCCGAGCGCACCACGAACGGCACCTGGCTCAACGAGGAATTGCTGCCGGAGGGCCAGCCGCGCGAGATCAAGGCCAACGACAAACTACGGCTGGGCATGGTGACCTTCACTTTCCGGGGATGAGCATGAATGCGCTTCACGTTTATGGCACCAGTGCGACGGGCAAAGTGCGCACGGTGAATGAAGACCGGTTTCTCCTCGCCGGCATTCATGAAAACCTCGGCGGGGTGACGTTGCATCTGCCTGCGGGTGCGGAGTTGGTGCGGCATCCCGGTCTGTTGGTGGCGGTGGCGGACGGCATGGGCGGTCATGCGGCGGGCGAGCTGGCCAGTCGCATCGTCCTGCAAACTCTCGCGGAGCAAGTGCCATACTTTCTCAAAGCGGAGATGAGCACGGAGGAAGTTGTGCACCAGCTCGACCAATTGATCCTGCATGCGGATAATGTGCTCCGGCAGCAGGCTTTGCTCGTTCCGGAACATGCGGACATGGGTTGCACTTTGGTTGGCATCCTGCTGCGCGAGGAGGCGTGTTTTTCCTTCCACGCCGGCGACAGCCGGCTGTACCGCTACCACCAGCGCTACCTGCAGCAACTCACCCAGGATCATTCTGCCGCGGGCATGATGGAACGCCACGGCGTCATGGTCAACAGTTCATCGCGGGAAATTTTCAACAGCCTGGGCGGCGGACCGGGCCGGGCGTGCGCGCCGGAAATCAAGAGCGGTATCAGCTTCACCAGTGGGGATATCTTACTGCTCTGCAGCGATGGCCTTTCCGAGCTGGTTCCCGTGGAGGCGATGGAGCAAGCGCTGCAAGCGCAGGCAACCCTGCCCGAGCGGGGCGAGCTGTTGCTGAAGCTGGCCAATGACAACGGTGGCAGCGACAATATTACCGTGGTGTTGATCGAAGCACTTTAATCACTGCACTCTGAAACGAGGGGAGCGAGATGGCGAATTTGACGAAACGCATGCCGGCAGCCGATCCGACCAAACGCATGCCAGGCGGTGCAGCGGAAACCAAACGCATGCCGGAGGGTTTCACGCCCACTGCGGCGGTGAGCATGCGGCCGGGCGAGCGCATCGACGGGAAATACGAGATCGTCAAAGCCCTTTCGGATGCCGGCGGGGAGGCGGAGGTTTATCTGTGTCATGATTTGTCCTGCGACGGCCGCAAGGTGGTGGTCAAGCTTTATCGCGGCAATTTCAAACCCAAGCGCGACGTCGTGCAGCAGCTCAAGGGGCTCAAACATGAGGACATCATCGCCGTGTTCGACTTCGGCGAGTGGAGCGGCCGTTTTTATGAAGTGATGGAATATGCCCGCGGCGGCCCGGTTTACGAGCCGGGCAGGAGCATGAGTGAAGCGCAGGTCATTCAAATCGTGAAAGAGATCAACAATGCGCTGCACTTCTGCCACCGCCGCGGCATCATCCACCGCGATCTCAAACCCACGAATCTCTTTTACCGCAATCCTGATAAAACCGATGTGGTGCTGGGCGATTTCGGCATCAGCTCGATCATGGAGGAAGGCGAGGAGCTGCACAAAACCACGGCGCATCATACCACACATTTTTCCGCACCGGAACAATACCTCAACCAGGTTCATCCGAAGACGGATTATTACGCCCTGGGCATCACGATCTTGACGTTGCTCAAGGGACGCAGTCCCTTTGAGGGTTGGACCGATGAAGCCGTCTATACGGCACACGTGGCGAAAAAAGTCGACATTCCGGCAAGCTGCAGCCCGCGCCTGCAGTCCTTGCTGGCAGGCCTGTTGACCAAAGCGATTGACGATCGCTGGGGCTATGAGCAGGTGACGCGCTGGTTGAACGGCGAGGAGGTGGAA
The DNA here is from genome assembly GCA_034506255.1 of candidate division KSB1 bacterium. Taxonomy (NCBI): domain Bacteria; kingdom Pseudomonadati; order Candidatus Zhuqueibacterales; family Candidatus Zhuqueibacteraceae; genus Candidatus Coneutiohabitans; species Candidatus Coneutiohabitans thermophilus. The sequence goes on from JAPDPX010000018.1 coordinate 11,601, forward strand.
GTGCGGCCCGCCCGAACCGAGCGCCACGCTCAGCCCTTCCTGGTCGGGCCGGGCCTCTCTGCCCATACGCTGCCAGAGTTGGCAGAGATGCTGCACCACAACTGGCAGCATGGCCTCGGAATTTTGGGCCGCAAGGCCGATTTGCTGTGCGCCTGGGTGAAGGAAGAAGACGAACAACGCGCCCGGGAAATTCGTGCAGCCATCGAACAGCCGGAGCTCTCCTGGGATGAAAAGCTGATGCAGGTGATCTGCTGGCTGGACCCCGGACGGCCCTATCTGCTTGCACCCGGTTACAGCGCGGCCACCCCGCAGGAACTGGCGCAACAAATCTACAGCAACGAACGCACCTGGCAAGCGGGTCGCGATCAGCTTTTCAACGGCTTGCTTCCAATCTGGCTGCGTACGCGCTTTGGCGTCTTTGCCGCGGAATGGGAGCGGCACAAGGCAGACTTCAAAGAGCACAAGGATCAGGGCCTGGATTACTTTGTCCGCCTGCTCGATCGCACCTTGCCGCCGCCACAAATCGCGGTGTCGCCGGCAAAACTCGATTTCGGCAAGATTGGCGCCGGCCAGGAAAAAGCTCTTTCCCTTGCCATTGCGAACCCTGGCCGTGGATATCTGCATGGCAAAATCACCAGCGAGGGCGCGCCGACAGGGTTGCGACTGTCTACCGCCGAACTCGAAGGCAATCAGAACCAAGTCACTGTCACCCTGCGCGTGAGTGCCACCGCCGGCCCGGGTAAACAACAATGCGACTTGCGCCTCAAGACCAACGCCGGTGAGAGTGAGATATTGATTCCCTGCACCTATCGCGTCATTTCTGCGGCGGCCGCGCGTGCCGGTGGCGGCACGGCAAGGTTGGCCAAAGCGTTGTTTGGGAATCATACGCGGCAGGTGGCGCAGGCAATGCTTTTCGGCGCGCTGCTCGGTTTCCTCCTGCGCCTCGCCGTGATGTTCGGCAACCCGGCGGTCTGGCAGCGCCGCACCATGAATTTTGCCGGCCAGAGCTGGGAAAGCGTAATGCAGCGCAGCTTCGAATTTGGCCGGAGCGCGCCTGTTCATTATGTCGCGTTCCTGCTGTTTGCCCTCTTCCTGGCGGGATGGGCGTGGCGACGGGCGGCCAGGAAGTGAACCGGCACGCGGCCTGACCGGGCGAGCTGCTGCCACACAAATGTAGAGTGCTGACAACCCGCCCCCGGCATCCTGCTTTATCTGACCCGTCTCTGTGAAAAGGGAGCGGCATTCGTCTGGAAGATTCTGTTCCGATTTTCATGCAAAAAAGCTGTCAACCCTGCGTGATTGCAACTGCACCAAAACCGGGAATGCCATGGCTGACAGAATTGCGAAACAAACGGGTGTGCTGCTGATGGCGGCACTGATTTGCCTTGGCCTCGCTCATTTGATTGTTCGTTTCAGCGACCGCCCCGAGTTGCCGGTGGTGTTGGTCTCGGCAGGCGCAATGCTTCTGCTGATGCTGGAGCGTGTGCTGCCGGCCTGGCCGCCACTGCTGGCGTGGGCATGGGGTGGCGCCCTGGCCGGCATATTCATCGGCACCGTCCGCCAACTACCGCCCGGTCCGCTGCGCAAACTGGTCATCCTTTTCTCCCTGCTCGGCGCCGTATGGTGGATCGGTGAGGCCAATGGTCGCATCGCGCTGGCCGCGCAGATCAAGGGAATGCTGCGCCAATCCGGCATGTCGTCGGGAGGAGCAGGGCAGAGCACCAGCCGTGGCATGATTACCGGTGATCACGTGACCCTGCGGGCGGCCCCCTCCACCTCGGCGCAAAAACTCGGCAGCCTGCGTCAGGGTCAGCAGGTCAATCTCCTCGGCCGGTCGGGTGACTGGTATCAAATTCAAAGTGGCACGCTGCGCGGTTACGTGCATCGCACCCTGCTCGCTCCGTTGGGGTCGCCCAGAGAAGCCGCCGCGGACGAGGAAGACACCGGCAGCGACACGGCTCCACTCACGCAGGCACAGATCGTGGTGCGCAGTCATCCCCCGGCAAGCGTGATGATCAATGGTGAATATCGCGGTTGGACCGAAGTCCGCCATGCCGCCACACCCGGCGAGAAGCTGCATATTCGATTCGAGGCGGAGGGCTATGACGTGCTGCAGATCGAGCAGACCGCTCCGCCGGCAGGGGGGATGACCATCGTTGAGCAGACGCTGCGGCCGGTCCACTTTCCCTACGGTCGCTGGCGCGTGCAATGGGCGGGTGCCGAAGGTGAGTTGATCCTTGCCCGGGGCCGGCTGAATTACATCGCAGCCACCCTGCTGCTGCCGGAGCATGAAACGATGGAGTGCCAGGGCCGTTTTGACCCGGTCGACAGAATACTGCGGATGAATGACGTGAACAACGTCACATCCGGAGGCCGGTGGCAGGCACGCCTGAACGAGGAGTTGAATGCGATGAACGGAGAGCTTTTTCTGGATCCGGAGGCGCCCGGTGAACCTTTTGCAGCCATGTGGGTGAGTTCTGATTGAGCCGTACGGCATCGCCAGTCCTGTCCGGCCTTCACCGCCTGCCTTCGATTTTGCCACATGAGCATGCCAATTCCGGCACCGCGCTGTGCCTTCCTGTTGGGCGCCGGCGCCTCGGTTGAAGCCGGCTTGCCCACGCTGCAAGCCCTCTCCACCGGCTTCCTGGCGCAGCTTGCAACCCGGCAACCGCTTTTGCATGACAGCCTTGTACGACTCTGCCATATCGATGCCGGTGGGAGTACGAGTGCCGGCCTGCCTGACGCTGAGAGCTTGCTGGGATTACTGGAGCGGGTGAGCGAATGGCACACGCCCGCGCTGCAGGCCGAGCGGCGCGATGCCGCTGTGCTGCAACACGAATTGCGCAAATTCATCTGGACCACGCTCGCTCGGCACGGCCCTCTCGGTTATCTCGCCCCGTTGCAGAAAATCCTGGCAATCCGCAGACCGCTGGAAATTTTCACGCTCAACAACGACATGGTTATCGAAGCTTGGTGCCGGCACCACCACCTGCGCTATTGTGATGGTTTCGATGCACGAGGCGCATGGGATATCCGCACCTTCGATGATCCCGATGTGACCGTGAAACTCCACAAGTTGCACGGCTCGATCAACTGGTATCGCGATCAGGATACCGATTTGCTGGCCCGTGCTGCCAGCGGCAGTCGCGTCTCGCTGGCCATGCGCGTGGCGCGTACTGCCGTGCCTGATGTTGCCCTGCTTTTTCCCGCGCATAGCAAGGATATCCTGCAGCCCGCGCTGCTCGAATTGTTTCATCTGTTTCTGCGCAGACTCAGCGAAATCGACGTGCTCGTGGTGATCGGCTGCAGTCTGCGTGACCTGCATCTCAGTCGTGCAATCCGGCAGTCGCTGTTTGCGAATCCAAAGCTTCACTTGTTGCTCGTTGATCCAAATCCCGGCAGCACTGCCGCAGTGCAGATCACACGCGAACTGCCGCAACTGGAATCCAGAGTCCATTGCATGGAAGCAACGTGCGGCGCGTTCTTGCAGGGTGATTTGGAAAAAACTCTTGAGACCCTCGTGTGCGGCCACCGGGATGAAAAGGAACTTTTGGAACATGCCCTTGCGCGAATGACACAACCGGAAGGGGCCGAATTGTTGCGCAGTGTGGCACGCACCCTCAGCGCCCGGCTGGCGCTTTCCAGGGTCGAACGTGCACAATTGGCAACAAGTTTGCGTGGCAGCCGACCGTTGCCCGCCGAAGTGGAATCCCCGCTGGACCCTGTTTTCGCACTCTTGCAGAATCCCGCAAGCCTGCAGAAGTTGCCTCAACACCTGCAACAGGCAGCCGACTTGTTGCATGATTATCGCGCGCCCTCGTGCTTTGGCATCCATCTGCAGGGCGATGATCTCTTTGTCATTTCCGGACACACCGGCCGGCTTTTGCGCTATGATGTCAAGACATGGCAGAGTAGAGAGGCGGGTCCGCCTTTCACCAACGCCCGCGGTCTGGCCGTCGCTGACGGGATTGCGTACGTTGTTCAGTGCTGGTTTTGGGGGATTGAAGGGGCAGGCGTGCTTTATGCAGTGGATTTGCGTTCGCAAAAACGCTGGCGCGTTTTTCCTCCCGCTTGGTTTATGGGCAATCTCATGGACAGGTTTGCCCGCGCCCAATCCGCGAGCAGTTTGATCAGCAAGATCCGCGATCTCGCAGGACTGCTGAACTGGCCGAGCTCAATACGACCGCTGACAGACAGGCGGAAAGTGTGCGTCGTCGAAGCGCGCCGCCTCCGCATCCTGGACCCTGCCAGTGGCAGGACCCTGGCATTGTCACCGCCACGCTTCTTCAATCTGGTGGATGCCGTGGAATGGAATTATCCCGAACTGATCCTGCTGGAATCAGCGCGCGCCGGGGGTGGCAATATTTCCTGGTATCATCTGGAACTTGACCAGCTTGAGACCATCATCATGGGCATCACCGCGGCTTCCGGCATTGCACTTCTTCCCAATCGCAAGGATTTGCTTTACACCGAGGGCTTGCCGCGGCCCGGCGGAAGACTGCATCTAGTGCGCAACTTTCAAAGTACACCACAACCCAGGCTCGTTCTCGACCGTCTCAACAAGCCCCGCCACATCGCGGTGTCCCCGCAAGGCGCGGTTTATCTTGCCTCACGCGATGGCGTCCTGCGGTTGAAGCCGGGAGTAATTGATTGAACCTGGCATGACCCTGTGCCGCAGTGACGTGTACAAAGACCAGGGCGATAATTGTAGCAGGCAAAGCTGTGAGGCAACATATATTACCCTGGAAAAACTATCACAATCGCGAAGATTTTTTTGAACCGCCAAGGGCGCCAGCGACACAAAGAGCATGGCATGGCTGGCTTCACGCGTTGGAGTCGACCTGCCAACAACGTTCTGCTTGAAAACTGTGCGAGCGCGGTTTACAAGTGGATGGCGAAGGATCGCCACCGACTCCATATGACGGCCAGCAGATTGATGCCGGCTGCCGCAGTGACCGGCTCGTTGAAGGTTGTATCCAAAACTGCTGTCCATACACGAGGCCCAACGACCGACCTGCTTGAAAGGACGCGACTGCCACCCGGGGTTCTTATCGAACTGGAACGTGAAACCAATGAAAGCAGGCATACGGCGAATTTTGTCGTAGACCCTTCAGGGTCGGTGCCTGAAGACACGACTACGAAAGCCCGTTTTTCATTCTGATGGGTCCCCATAAGGGCATGGTAATTTCTCATGATCTGACGCGGTTTTTTCAGGAGAACCAAGCAGGTCACTCCTGACGGAGTTTTGGGAAATGTGGGAAGCCGCTTCACTAAAAACAGTTCATTCCTGCCGGAGTTGACAGCACGTTTGCCTGCAAAATTTTTGCACCACCCCCTGGATGGTCGGCCATCGCGATCAAAGCGGCGTTCCCCACTGATGGGATCAATCCGGGTGCAAAATTCAGGTATTACCGAAGGCGTGTGAACAACCTGGCGTGTCCGCTGCCCAAAAGCCAACATGTGCTCCCCGATGAAGGTTGCACGACGATACCAGGCGTTTCACCGCAAGAAGGCATGGTTCAGCCCGGGCATGCGCAATTGGTATCTGGCGCCCGCGGCAAGCGGACTTCAAAAGTGCTGCCTTTTCCCGTCTGACTGACAACCTCGATGCTGCCGCCGTGCGCCTCGACGATGCTCTTGCAAATCGCCAGGCCCAATCCCACCCCCCTTGCTTGTGCGCACGCATTGTTGCCACGATAGAAGCGCTCAAAAACTCTGTCGCGTTCCTCCGCGGCAATGCCGATGCCGGTGTCCGTCACCCGGAGCACGAGGGTGTCCGGCGTGCTGTGGAGCGTGACGGTTATGGTGCCACCCTGGGGCGTGTACTTCACAGCGTTGTCGAGCAGATTGAACACCATTTCGGCCAGCCGGTTGGAATCGCCGCAGATCAGGCTGTCATTCGCGATCGCCGCCTCGAGGTGCAGACCCCTGGCTTTGGCGAGCAGCCGTGCCTGCCTGATTTGGCGCATGCAAATTTCCGCCAAATCGACGCCCTCCTGCATAAACACCAGGTTTCCGGCTTCGGCTTTTCCCAGGGTCAGAAGATTGTCGACGACCCTGGCGAGTTGTTTGGTTTCATCGGCGACAATGTGCAGCACTTCCTGATATTTCTCCGGCGAACGTTGCTGGCGGAGCACCAGTTCGATTTCGCCGCCGATCACGGTCAGAGGTGTGCGCAAATGGTGTGACACATCGGCGACAAAAATCGATTTCAAACGGTACAGTTCCTGCAGTTTTTCGTAGAGCGCGCGATATTTTTGCTGTGACTCCGCCAGGTGTTGATGGCGCAGTCGCAATTCCGCCATCATTTGATTGAAGGCGTCCGCCAGCCGGCCCACTTCATCACGCGAAGCCACACGCACTTCCCCGGCATAACTGCCTTTGGTGATGGTCTCGTGCATTTGCACCTGCAACTGTGAAATCGGCTGGGTGATTTGCCGCGCAATGGCGTTGATGAAGAACAACCCGGGCAGCAGCATCACCAGGGTGAACATCGCGGTGACCAGGCGATATTCGTGGGTTTGCCGGTCCACCTCGCGTGTGCTGTAGCCGAGAATGAGCCGGCCGGTGATTTTTTGCTCCTGGTCCTTGATGTCATGTGCAATGACGGTCGCGTGCGATGCGGCGGGCAGGACGGGCGGCCCGCTGGTGACCGAATCGAGGCCGGGAAGGCGCGCGGGGTTGTAGGTCGCGAGGTGTCTGCCGTTCTCGCTGAAGAGCATCAGGAACAAGATATTCGAGTCGCGCTGGATGCTCTCCATGGCGCTTTGCAAAATCCCGAAGTCGCGCTCCTGCAAAACGTGCAGCACCGCGACGGCGAGCAATTCCGCGGTACGCTGCGCCTCGCGGTTTTGCGCCTGCCGGAGCGCCTGTTTGTGCCGCTGCGGGAAATAAATCGAGGTCGCGACCAGCATCAGCACCAGTGCCGTGATCATCGGCGCGGCGATTTTCCAGCGCAGGGGCAAATTGGCGAAACAGGATGTCATGCCGCTGTTTCTTACTTGTTGGGGTGGCGTTTTTTTTCGCGCAAGGGATAGTGCGGATGGCGATAATCGTGGCCCTCGATTACCAGCGCGCGGACAGAATCGCTTTTGAGGGACGCAAACGTCTCCGCCGGCAGGAAACCGATGGCATTGTCGTGGGCCGTCAGGAATTTTAGGAACCGGTCGGGCGTGGAAAAGCTCCTGGGGGGCAGCACACGCTCGCCGGAAAAAATCAGCCGCAGCCAGTGTTTGCCGATGGCATAGGCGTTGGCATTATAAAGCTGCAGATAAAATGCGTCGCCGGCCGGCCCATACTCGACAATTTGCAGGGGATTTTCCGCGCGGCTCTCCATGGGCTGGCCTTTGAAAATTTTTTGCAAATCTTTTATGGCAAGGCTGTCGAGACGGCTGCGTGCGGGAACGACGATGACGATCTGCGCCGGGGCGTTTGTCGCAAGCAGCGCGGTCATCGTCATCACCAGCATCCAGGATTTTGCCGAAAAGAACTTTGCCAGCCGCATCTCCCGTTCCGTCTTTAGAAGATTACCGCCAGGGAGGTGATGGCTAGCATGTGATTGCGTCGGGGGGCGTTTGCGCGGCGCTGCCAGTGCACTTCGGCTTTGGCCACAGCTTGTTTGAGAATTTGCACGCTCGTGCCGACGGTAAGATCCTTTTCGCAGTCGTGTGGACGCCGGCGGTCGGGATCGAAAATATCATATCGAATCAGTACCGTTTGCCGGCCCAGTAGCTCGCGGGCCAGCTCGCCATAACAAGCGGTGGCCACCCTGTCCGCCGCCTGCGCCTGGCCGGTCGCCAGGCGGAACTGTGCCGCCTCTACACTCACGCGCCAACCGTTGAACTCCCCGCGAAGGTCGCCGGCGTGTGTGCTTTGCCGGGTGTGATATGCCAGGCCGTTTTTGTCAGTGTAGAAGGAATAGCCGAGCTTCAACCCCGCGGCGGGCAGTTCGGCGGTGAAACGCGCGCCCAGGCCTTTGTCGCCATTGTCGTCCTGCTCGAAGGCCTGCCGGCCACGGCCGTTGACGAGAATAAATTGATATTGCAGCGAGACGCTGCGAATGCCGAAGCTTCCCAGCGCCTGCACGCCGAGGGAAAACTTGGGATAAAATCGTTGCAGGTCGCCAAAAGGATTTTGGTGCTTGCCATAAAGCGATTGGGGCAAAAGCGACGTGTCATAGGCCGGCGCAGCGTCGTGAATTTCGTTGTAAATGCCGTAGGGGGTGAGAAATTTCCCCAGCAATAATTTCAGCTTTTCCGAGAAGGCATATTCGAACCAGGCGCGCTCCAGGCGAATGAAGCCGGCCGGCCGGTTGTCATACTCATCGTTCCCGGTGTCCGCGCCATATTCGAATTCGATTTCGCCGAAAACCCGCGCCCGTGCACCGAGCAGATAGTTGCCGAAAAGATTGAAATGATGCAGTCTGAAAGTGCCGTGCCAGCCCACGGAGTCCCGGTTGCTCACCTCGGCCTCAAAGGTCAGATAGCCGTGCGGGCCGATGAATTCCTGGCCCGTCGCCTCGTCTGCCGCCGGCAAAACGACGGCGAGCACCAGGATGGAAATCTGCAGGGGCGCAGCCAGGATTTTTTTTCCGCGCATCAGTCCACCTTGATTAAACCGCAGTTTATCGCGCTGCCTTCTGGTCGATCTCCAGCACCTTCATGACATAGCCGATGTTGCGCACGGTATGAATCAGCGGCCGTCTGGAACCGCAGTCCAATTTTTTGCGCAAATGATTGATGTAAACTTCGATGAGATTGGTGTTGGTTTCAAACAGCAGACCCCAGACATGCTCGGCAATCGCCGTGCGGGTCACGACATTGCCGGCGTTGCGCAGAAGATATTCCAGCAGCGCATATTCCCGGCTGGAGCAAAAAATCTTGTTGCCGCCACGCTGCACTTCTCGTTTCGAGGGATCGACCACCAGGTCGTCGAGCTTGAGCAGCGGCACCAACGGCGCGCTCGAAGTACGGCGCAATTGCGCCCGCATGCGCGCCAGCAGCTCGGCAAACGAGAACGGTTTGGTGAGGTAGTCATCCGCCCCGTTGTCGAGCGCTGTGATCAGATCGGTGGTGTTGTCTTTGACCGTCAGCATGATGATCGGCGTCAGCATGCCGCGTTCGCGCCACTGACGGCACAACTCCACGCCGCTGGCACCCGGGATCAGCCAGTCCAGCAGAATGAGGTCGTATTCATTGAGCGACGCCAAATACTCCGCCTGATGAGCATCGGCCGCAATATCTGCAACGTAGTCCGCTTCGTTTAGTCCTTTGCGAATGAATTGCGCCACCCGCGCTTCGTCCTCAACGATCAAGACGCGCATAGGGGTCTCCAATTTTTATTTGAAACTCACCCCGAATTGGGGGCCGCGCCCTGTTTTAATCTACGCCCCAATTCCATGGATTGCGCGCACCCCTTCACATAATTTCTTCAACATTACCACGAAAATGTCGGAGCGCAGGCTCCCCGCCTGCCTGCAGACAAGAGGTCTGCGCGACATTTTCATCGAGATGGGTGTGCAAATGCACATGGCAAATTACCACAAAAATACTTCTGCAAGACCCTTCAGGATCGGTGCCTGCAGGCACCACTACAAAAGTGCGTTTTTACTCTGATGGGTGCCGTGCGCGGCATGGGAATTATCCTGGAAAAACGATGATGACCGCGACAATTCTGTCGCGCCGCCATTCTGCCGCATTGTTTGCAGAAAAGGGGCTGCGTTAAACCCTCACTTCAGGCGGCTCCATTCTTTCGCGTGCAATTCGAATTGGGAATAAAAAGCAGAGGAAGGCAGCCGCATTCTCTGACGGAATGAATTTTCCCCCCCCAACCGTGTTCGAGCCTGTATCCGATGTTCTTCAAACAGTCCAGCTTTGTTTTGAACCGACGTAAAAATACGAGAGAAGGTCGCCGCCGGAAAATTCCCGGGTTTCCCCGGGATGTTTGCAGTTTTTGCCGTCAGGCTTGCTGCTGCGATTTGGGCAAATAGGCGGCCAACTGCCATTGGCTGCATCGCGTGAGGTTATCGCCGAACATTGCCGGGATCGGCGTGCCCAACCGCTTGTGCCGTCGATCAGCGCGGCAGGCCGCGGCATCATTCAGGCTGTGTGCAGGGAGCTGCGCGGGACACCCGCGGATTCACGCCGATTTTTGCGGATGTATTCCGGAAACGCGCGACATCATCTTTTCCCCGTGGTGTGGTGCCACCCCATGCAATCAGCAGTCACACCCGCGGCAGGGTGGGCACTTTTGCCTCTCGAAGGCGTGGGAGTCACGCACCAGAAAGGGATAAAAAACGCCTTCTGCATTGCTGCGCTCAAAACATACATTTTCCGGCGTGCGTGGCTGTTGGTCATGCAAACCCGCCGCCTGTCAAAGATAAATGAATTTTAATCCTGTTTTAAGGGGCATTTAAGGTGTATTGCAGTTATAGTACGCATGCATGACAGCCTCCAACGATATGAGACACAAACTTGTCAGCCTCTTGCCCCAGGAGCACCAGAGTGACCTGAGTATTGATTCACATGCGTCACTTGACCGTCGCTTGCCGCGCGAGGTTTTGCATCGACTCGTCGCCGGCGGGGTGCCGAGCGAGCGGCAGCCGCTGCGGGTTTCTCCGGAACTGCGCACGCTGATTCCCGCGGCCATGGCGTGTCGTTACAAAATTGTGCCGCTGGCCCGCAAAGGCGCGCGGTTGCAGATTGCGCTCGCTGATCCGGGAGACATCGCGCTGCTGGATGAAATTCGCTGGCTGCTGGGAACCGACCTCGAAGCTGTGCAGGCGGAGCCCGCCCAAATAGATGAGGGGTTGCGCAGCCTTTACGGGTTGGGAGCGGAGACGGTCGACCGTTTGATGGAGGAACGCGGGGACGGCGGGGTGGCGCTGGTCGTGTCATCGGCCTCGGATCTGGACAAAGAGGGCGACGACGCCAGCGTCATCCGCTTCGTCAACGAATTGCTGCTGGAAGCCTTTCGCGAGCGCGCCACCGATATTCACCTGGAGCCGTTTGCCGCACAGTTGCGCATCCGCTATCGCATCGACGGCATTCTGTACGACATCCCCGTGCCGGAGTCCCTGCAGCGGTTGCACGCGGCGATTGTCTCGCGCATCAAGATCATGGCCAACCTCAATATCGCGGAGCAGCGGCTGCCCCAGGACGGCCGGATCAAGGTGCGCACCGGCAATCGGGAGCTGGATTTGCGCATCTCGATTTTGCCCACGCCCTTCGGCGAAACCGTGAATTTGCGCATTCTCAACAGCCAACAAGTCACCCTCGGTCTGGAAAATCTCGGCCTGTTGCCGCGCGATCTGGCACGCCTGGAGCGTTTGCTGCAAAAGCCGCACGGCATCATCCTCGTCACCGGCCCGACCGGCAGCGGCAAAACCACCACGCTCTACGCGTGCCTCAACAAGCTCAATGAAAGCTCGCGCAAAATCATCACCGTCGAAGACCCCATCGAGTATCAACTGGCGGGCATCTCGCAAGTGCAAGTGAATCCCAAGATTGGTCTCACCTTCGCGCAGGGCCTGCGTTCGCTGCTGCGCCACGATCCGGACGTGATGCTGGTGGGCGAGATCCGCGATCATGAGACCGCCGAGGTGACGATTCAGGTGGCCATGACCGGGCATTTGGTGTTCAGCACGCTGCACACCAACGATGCGCCCGGCGCCGTCGCGCGGCTCGCCAACATGGGCATCGAGCCCTATCTCATCGCCGCCTCGGTGGAATGCATCATCGCCCAGCGCCTGGTGCGCGTGATCTGCCCGGAATGCAAAAGCGTGGAAGTCGGACACAACGGCAAGAGCGGGCTGGTGCGCCGGCTTATCCCGCACGACGCCCTGTTGTATCACGGGCGCGGCTGCAGCCACTGCAAGCAGACCGGCTATTGGGGACGCACGGCGATTTATGAGTTTCTCCTGATTGATGACGAACTCCGTGAGCACATCGTCAAAAAAACACCGGCCAATCAATTGCGCCAGATCGCGATCAACAAGGGCATGATCACCCTGCGACAGGACGGTCTGGAAAAAATCCGTCTTGGTCTCACGACGCTCGACGAGGTGCTGCGCGTGACCCAGGAAGCGGGAGACTGAACCCCATGCCTGTCTTTGCCTACCTCGCCAAAGCTTCGCCGACGGAGACGGTGCGCGGCGAGATGGCCGCCGAGAGCGCTGAAGCCCTGGCGGCGCGGCTGGTGACGATGGGGCTTTATCCCATTGACATCGCGGCGCAGGACGCACATGCCGTGCGAAACGGCAGCCTCCTGAGGCGCAATCGCAAACCGGGGCGTGCCGCTCTCATTTTTCTGACACGACAACTGGCCAACATGCTCGATGCCGGCATGACGCTGCACGCCGCGCTGCAGCTCCTGATCACGCAGTTGCCGGCGGAGGCCATGCAGCCCATCCTGCGCGATCTCGAGGCGCGTTTGCGCGAGGGCCAGCGCTTTTCCGAAGCCTGCACCGCCTGGCCCAAAGTCTTTTCGAAATTTTACGTGAGCCTGCTTCGTGCCGGTGAAACCGGCGGGATGCTGGAGCTGGTGCTCGATCACCTGGCGGAGTTTCTCGAAAAGGAAGAGGACGTCCGCAAGCAGATTCAGGCGGCGCTGGCCTATCCGTTGCTCATGCTCGTCCTGGGCATGATCACCATCGGCATCCTGCTCGCCTTCGTGGTCCCGCGCCTCGTCAGCATGTTCGATGAAATGGGGCAGGCACTGCCCCTGCCAACCCGGATCCTGGTGGCCGTTTCCAGCCTGGTTGCCCAAAACTGGCTGGTATTGCCGGTGGTGCTGGTGGTGTTGCTCATGGCCCTCCGGCGCATGTGGCGGCATCCCGGCTTCAGGGAGAAGCTCGACCACTGGCAGCTTCGTTTGCCGTTTTGGAACCAACTGCTGGTGCAGGCCGAGGTGGCGCAATTTGCGCGCACTCTGGGCGCTTTGCTGTCGCACGGCGTGCCCATTCATCGGGCCTTCGAGGTCGTGATTGCCGCCTGCAAGAATCTGATCTTGCAGCGTGAGCTGCAGCAGGCGGGTGAAGCCATCCGGCGTGGCGGAAAAATTGGCGCGAGCCTCGCCGCCAGCCGCCACTGGCCCGCGATCGTGGGACAGATGCTCACGATTGCCGAAGACACCAATCAACTGGAGCCCGTGCTCGGCAAAATTGCCGCCGCCGGCACGAAGGAGGTGGAACGCCGCGTGGCGCTGTTCACGCGCCTGCTCGAGCCGGCGATGATCATTCTCGTCGGTGCAGTCGTCGGCTTCATCGTGTTTGCGATGATGCTGCCGATTTTCCAAATGGATTTCGTCGTGCAGTAATTTTGCCGGGCGCCCCTGCACAGCATCCTCTCAGAATCCGGGCGCAGCGAAAAGAAGCACCGCAAGACATGACGACAAAACCCTGTTACCAAGTGGAGCAATGACCGGTATGCTGTCCGTGTGCTTGCTTTTCACCCTCGGTCTGCTGCTCGGCAGTTTTATCGGGGTGTGTGTGCATCGCCTGCCGCGCGGCAAGCCCGTCGTGTTCGATGTTTCACGCTGTGATCACTGCCGGGCGCGGCTGGCGTGGCGGCACAAACTGCCGCTGCTCGGATTTCTGCTGCTGCATGGCATCAGCCATTGCTGCGGGCGCCCGATTCCACGGCAGTATCCGCTTGTGGAAGCCGCCTCCGGTGTGCTGCTGTTGTTGTTGTACTGGCACGGCAGGGAAGCCGCCGTGTTTTTGCAAGCTGTTCTCTTTGTTGCCTTGCTGCTCACCGGGATGTTGATCGATCTCGAACATCGCCTCATTCCGAATAAAATCACCCTCCCGGGCATCGGCGCCGGATTGGCACTCGCCTTGTTGGGGCGACAGGTGGCATGGTGGGATGCGCTGGCGGGAATTTTTCTGTGCGGCGGCCTGCTTTATGGGGCGGGGTTTCTGGTCGAGAACATTTTCAAGAAGCCCAACGCGATGGGCGGCGGCGACATCAAATTTGCCGCGATGATCGGCGCGTTTCTCGGCTGGCAGCAGGGCTTGAGCGCCACACTGCTTGCGGCAGGCGCCGGCGCGCTGTTCGGCCTGGCGGAAATGATCAAACGCGGCGCGCAAGATGGCCCGGTTGAAATCCGTTTCGGCCCCTTTCTGGCATTCGGTGCCGTGGTCAATCTTCTCTGGGGCGCCAGGTTCTGGCAGTGGTATTTTTCCGTCTCGCCATAACGCGGCTTTCTGCCGCAGCCCAATCCGGCAACCGCGAATGACCGCGAAGATTTTTTGAACCGCCAAGCCGCAACAATTACCCGAACCCCCTGTCTTGTGGTTTCGCGCAGTTCCGAAGCAAAAGTCAGGTACCATAAACCGGAGGAGACGATGAAAAGCCGGCAAAACGAACAAGGCCTGACGCTGATCGAAGTCATGTTGGTCGTCATCATCCTCGGCATTTTGGTGGCACTGGTGGTGCCGCAATTTTCCGGGCGCACAGAGCAGGCGCGGCGTGCCGCGGCGGCCGCTGACATCAATGCCAATCTCGCCACGGCGCTGGAGATGTATCAATTGGACAACGGCGTGTATCCGACGACTGAACAGGGTCTGGCGGCATTGCTCCGCGCACCGGAGATTCCGCCTCTGCCACCTTCCTGGCAGGGACCCTATTTGAAGAAGAGCGGTGCGCTCAACGATCCCTGGGGACAGCCCTACATTTATCGCTGCCCCGGCGAGCACAATTCCGGGAGCTACGATCTGTCGTCCACTGGTCCGGACCGGCAAAGCGGCGGTGGTGATGACGTGAACAATTGGGATCAGGATGACTCGGGCAATCGGCAATGAGCGCGGGCTGACATTGATCGAGCTTTGCCTGACGCTGCTCATTCTCGGCTTGATCGTGGCAGCCGCCAGTCCGCGTCTTTCGCGTTCATATCGCCGCTTGCAATTGAAAACCGCGGCGGAAAGCATTGCGGACGAGATCCGCATGATTCAAAGGCGCGCCGAGATTTCCCAACAAGCCTGGCGTTTCATCATCCGGCCGGATGGCAAAAGCTATGCAGTGGAATGCCAGCACCGTGGCGAGTTTGCAGAGCCGCCGGCCACGGCGGCGACTGGTGCGCCGGAATGGGAGCCCGTCATCCGTCGCACCCTGCCCGCAGCGATCAATCTGGCGCCCGTCGCCTTCACGATTGAATGGACTGCCGATGGTGTCACGCCGCATCAGAGCCTGCGCGTCTGCGACGCAGAGGGAAATGCCTATGAAATCCGCATTGAAGAAAGCGGCCTTGCGCTGCACCCCACAGGCGAGAAGGCATGGCGCTGATTCCCGTGACAGCCCCGGGTGCGGCCGGCAATTTCTGCGCGGCAAGAGGCGGCTGCGAAACTCTGCCGGCTTTGCCCTCCTGCAAGCATTGCTGGCGGTGATGATCTTGTCGCTCGGTCTGGTGGCGCTGATGGCGGCGTTTCAGCATGCGTTGCGCCTCACCCAGCTTCGCCGGAACTGTCTCACGCCGGCGCGCGAATTGGCGGAGCAGGTGCTGGCAAATTTGGAGCGGGGAGCCTCGCTTGCGACTCCGGAAAACAACATGACCTGGTCGGCCGAACAAAACCGGTTGCCTTGCCAAATTAGCACCTCACCCTGGCCGGTTGTGCCGGGGTTGCAGCAAGTGCGGGTCGCGGTGAGCTGGATGGATCACGGCAAGCCCGGCACCGTGACACTCACCACGCTTTTACCCGATACCGTTGGGGCGCAGGCACATGCGGTCAATGCAAATCAATGAGACGGGAAATAGTCAGTGCCCAAAACAACAACGCTACAGGAAAAGAATGCTGAAACGCTGCAGCCGGCAGGCGAATCCTCCGGACGCTGCTTTGCGGGCGCATCGCCATCAAACAGAAAGGTGCCCGCAAAGACGGGACGCGTGCTGCGGGCGCAGATTTTTCTTTTGCTCTCCCCCGCGCCGCAACCGAATCAGCAGCCCCCGAGCTGGGCGGCCCGCTGCACGGTGGCTGAAAGAAAGTCGTGTTTCTGCCAAGAGTTTATTGCAAGGCCGTCACACGATTTGCATGGTCGTTTGACAAACACGCAGGGCTTCACCCTGGTGGAGACGCTGGTTGCGCTGACCATCTTCTCCATTGTTGGACTCACCGCGTTCGCGCTGCTGAGTCGCGCCCTGGCGGCGCACACGGCGGTCGAACGTGTCACCGGAGAATTGCGGCAGCGGCAGCAATCTCTCACGCTGCTCCAAAACGATCTGGCCGGCGCACAAAGCTTCGCGCTGGCGCCCTTTCAAGGCGCGTCCGACTCGTTGTGCTTTTCCAGGGTGGTCAAAAGGGCGGACGGCACCACCGCGCTCTGCCGCATCGTTTACCGCGTTCGTCCCGATTCCTTGTCGCGAGGCTGGCAGCTTGTGCGCACACTCACCGATTTTCTGGGCGGGAAAAAAACGAGGCTGTTGTTGACAGAATTGGCAGGGCTGCAGTTCCGCTATTGGCGCCGGGAAAAAGGTGGTGGCCGTTGGGTCGAGAACTGGCCGGCTGCCGGTGTCTTGCCGCCGGCGGTTTGCCTCCAGTTCACCCGCCAATCCGGCGGCCAATCTCTGCAACTCACGTATCCAATACGCACACATGACAGGACGATGGCGCAATAACCTGTTGGCTTCCCGTTTCGCACAGGAGCGCGGCACGCTTGCCGTGACCGCCTTGTGGATGCTGGCCCTGCTCACGCTGTTGGCCGCCGGCTTGATGCGCAGCACGCTGCTGGGTGTGCGTTCCGACACGCTCGAGATTCGCGCCACCCAGGCAGCCTGGCTCGCCCGCGCCGGCGTGCAACACGCGATTGCCATACTCCTGCAAGAGGCGAGAAAAGACTCCTCCTGCGACGCGCTGAGCGACGCCTGGGCGCAGAATGAGGCGCTGTTTAAGCACGTTGCCTGCGGCGAAGGATTTTTTGAAATCGCCCATCTGCCGCCGGAGGATTCGCTCGGGCGAAAGCCGGTTTACGGTCTGGTTGACGAAAACCGCAAACTCAATCTCAACCGCATGCCGGCCGACATCCTCCTGCGCCTGCCGGGAATGAATCCGGAGAAAGTGGCCGCACTGCTCGATTGGCGTGATGCGGACAACCTGCCGCACGAGGGCGGTGCGGAAGATTCGTATTACATGGCACTGGCCTCACCCTACCCCTGCAAGGATGGTGATTTGGATTTTGTGGAGGAGCTGGCACTGGTGCGCGGTTTCACCGCGGAGGATGTCCAACGGCTGTCGCCCCTGGTCACGGTTTACGGCGACGGGCGGGTCAACCTCAATACCGCACCGGCGGCGGTTTTGGAGGCACTCGGCCTGCCGCGGGAGCTGGCACAAAGAATCGTGAAGCGGCGCCGCGGCGCGGACGGCAAACCCGGCACCGCGGACGACATCATCTTCAAAGATGCCTCTGCCATCGTCAGCGTTTTGCAACAGCAGGAGGCGTTGACACCGGCGGATCAAATGCTGGTCAACCGGCTGGTGGCCGAACAACTGCTGGGCGTCTCTTCCACACATTTCACCATTTCCGTGGTTGGTGTCACGATGAACGGACAGGCCCGGAAACGGATTACCGCAACGGTGCAGCGGGTGAACCGTGAGCGGGTCAAAATTCTCAACTGGCAAGAGCTGTGAAGACCTTCTCGTTCACCGCCAGGCTCCCCGACGAGCTGAAGGAGCAACTCCATGAGTTGTGGCCGCAGCCCCGGCGTTTTGTCGCGATTGAATTTGAACGCGGGGTGTTGAAATTCCTCATGATCGCGGGCCGTCCGGATCGCGAGCAGGTGCGCTATTTGAAAGTGAAATTTCTTTCCTCGGACAAGCATGAAGAAATTCTCAAAACCCTGCGCACCCACATGCAGGCGATGGGGTTGCCGCGCGGCGCGCGCGTCACGATCACCGTGCCCCAGCAGGACGTGCATGTCAAGCTCTGGCGGCTGCCCAGCCAGGACCCCGCAGAGCTGCGCCAAATGATCCGCTTTCGCCTGCAAAAAGAGATTCCACTGCCGATGGCGGACATTGTGTTCGACTATCGCCCGGTGGCGCAGGAGGCCGACGGCCACACCAGGATTCTGGTGGTCGTGGCGCGCCGCCAGAAAGTCGAGCATTACTCACGGTTGTGCCGGCAGGTGGGTTTGGTGGTGGAAGCCGTGCGCTTGAGCGGCGAGGCCACCTATCATGAATTTCGCAAGACCTTGCAGGCGTTGCCCGAACTGGCCTCGCAGTGTCTGGTGTTGGTCGATGTGGATTTTGCCGCGACCACCGTCAACATCATCGACCGCGGCAATCTGGTGTTTTGCCGCAGCCTGGCACGAAGCGTCAGCGATCTGATGGATCGCCTCACCGGGCCGTCCGCCAAACACGCGTATGTGGAGTGGATCGACGAGCTCGCCAGCGGCGTGGCAGATACCATCGCTGCATTTCAGCGACATGGTTGGCATGCGGCGTCCCAGCATGTGGTTCTCACCGGCTGGCTGCCGCAGGTGCGGGCCATCGGCGAGCGGTTGACGGATCATCTCGGCCTCACTGTCAGTTGGTTCGATCCGACCATTCCCCTGACAGCAACCGCGCAGACCGAAACGGAACTCACCACGCATCGCTGGTTCTCGATCGCGGCACTGTTGGGAATGGTGGAGAAGAACGGCCAGTCGCTGATGGATTTGCGGCCGGAAGCAGAGCGCCAGTCGCTGCGCCGGCGCGAGTTGCGGCGGCAATTGACCTATTTGGCGCTGCTGACCGTCTACCTGCTCGTGCTCATATGGGGCACCCTGACGCTGACGCTGCACCGGCGCGAGGCCAGGCTGGCGCAGCTTCGCCAGGAAATTGCCACCCTGCAACCGCGCGTCAAAGCGATCAAGCGATGGCAGCAGGCGCGCGAAGCCATGGCCAAACAGTTGGGCACGGATTTGACCGCAGCCGTGGTCGCACAAGTGCTCGAAGTTTTGCCCGCCGGCATCGAGTTGAATTCGCTCACCTTTGCACGCGGCGACGGCCTGCTCGTGCGCGGGACGGCCGGCAGTCTGGCGGAGGTGTTCGATCTGCCGCAATTCCTGGCGCCGCAGCCGGCTTTGGGCGAATGCGTGATTCACTCCGCCAACCGTCGCAAACAAACCGACGGAACCGAAATCGTGGAATTCGAGATGAAGATCGATTTGCAGACTCCGGACAAATCGGCAACCCACAACCCGGATGATTTGCCGCCCCCTTGAGCGCACACCGATTGTTCAAGAGGCGCCAGCGGAACACAGGTAACCGCCCACGCGCAGCGCCCGGGAACAAATGAAAGTTGGCCCGGCGCATATTTGCAAAGGCGCGATGACATCCCTTGCGCTAGGCGCCGGTCCCGACCGGTTGATTTCCGGGACGCCGGCTTTTGCTTTCTCTCTGCGATTGTTTGCCGGTGTGAAAAGGATCGAGTCGATGTGGGGGCAGTTCAAGCCTCCGGCATGGCAAAACTCTTCCGGCAAATATTTTCAACCGCGCCACAACACTGATGAAGGCTGCTGCTTTCCCGGCACGTCCCTGGGCACACGTTCATGATCGTCTCTGCCGGGTCGTGATGTGTCCGCCCGGGGTAAAATGATTTGAGAGGAGGGCGCCAGTCTGGCATTTTACCCGCGGCAGTGCAACTTGCCCGTGATCATTCTGCCCGTGACAGCGTTTCCGATATGCACAGACCTTTGACCTCACGTGAAAAACTGCTCGCCGGCCTGGCGGCGGGCATGGCTGCGCTTTATCTGCTGGTGGCATTCTTCCTGTCGCCGCTGCTCCACCGCATGCAAAGCATCGATTTGGAGTTGGCGGCCGCGCGCGCGGCACTCACACACCTGCGGAACGTCGTGCGCCTGGCCGAAAACATGACGGATGCCGGCCCGGCAAGCAGCGAGATGACCCCGGGCAACACCCCGATCGTCGCGCTGCTGCGCGACATTGCTGCAAGTGCGGGGCAGGGTGTGGCCATTCGCCGTTTGCGGCCGATGCCTGCAACGTCGATGGCGCGACCGCCAGGCGACGGGCACCGTGCCGCCGACACGTTCACCAATCTGCAGGTGCAAATCGATTGCACCGGGCGGTTGCCGGATTTGATGGCGTTCTTCGAGCGGCTGGAGAGCGGCAATGATCTCACACGCCTCCGACATTTTTATCTGACCCCGGAAAGCGGCGGCCAGCTTCACTGCCAGCTCATCGTCATGCGGATGGTGGCGTGGTGAGCGGCTTTGACCGCCGGTTGCATGCACTGGCATGCCCCGCCACCTTGCTGCATGCCCTTTGCTTTTGGGTGCTGCCTCCCCCGGCTCGCGGGGCAGCGCCAAAAAACATGGACGATTAGCTCAGTCAGGCAGAGCACTGGCTTACCCACCAGGGGCGATGGTTCGAATCCATCATCGTCCAACACATAGAAACCGAATGAAAAAGACTTCGACAGGCAAGATGGGATTACTCGCCAATTTGAATCACGGCCGGCATGACAGCGCGGGCGAACTGACGCCTGCGGGTGCGAATGGCGGGAAAGAAGGCGGCAGGATTCCAAAATTTTCAAAACCGGATTGGTTTACACGACGTGCCTGGCGGGAGGCGCCGCTGACATGCCTCAATCAGGTCCTGCGGCTCGGCTGTGTGTTGCTGACACTGGCCGCGCCGTTTTACCTGTTGTGGTATGATGCCGCGGTTGTCGACACGCTGGCGGCGGGCGGGCGAAATGCCTCGCGTTCCCAGTCGGACGCCACCGGCGCATCACCGGCAGCCGGGGAGGGGCAAGACGCGTCCGAGGCTGAAGCGGACGCTGAAGAAGCCGGTGAAGATTGGATCGATCAGGAATTTTCTTCCTCCGCCGATTCCATGATGAACGCCGCTGTGACCGAGGAGGAAGACAGCGACTCTGCCTCCACTGCCGCAGAGCAGGTGAGCGTCACGACACTCGCGCTGCCCCAACCGACCGTCGTCGCCACCCCGCTCAGCCCCTACGCTGCCATCGCCGCCCGCCGGCCTTTTTTTCGCACAGGTGTCGCAGCGCAGGCCTCGGCGCCGCTGGGTGCCGGCGAGGCGACGGACCTGACCCAGCGCTATCTCGTCGTCGGCATCCTGATGGGGCAAACACCCCGGGCCATGATCCGCGACCGCGGCAGCAACAGCGCAATGGTCGTTGCGAAAGGCCAGAGCCTGAATGGCTATCGCGTGCAGGAAATCCTGGCGGACCGCGTCATCCTGGAGTTGAATGGCCAGGTGGTTGAGCTGAAGATGTGACTGCAAACCCTGCCGCAACCCCGGCAGGCGTTGACGAACCGGGGTGTGGCGGCTCCGGAGAGCGTTGGTGCAAATGCAATCTCGTGGACTCCCCACACACGGAAGAATACCTGTGAACCTTACCAGCACCCGGACTCTGCGCATGGCGTCCGGGAAAATCACTGTCGTGCTTCTCAGCCTGTTGTTCGTCGCCGCCGGTGTCTTGCCGGCCCAGACACCCAATGGCCGGCAGCACAGAGTCAGCCTGCAGTTTCGCAACACCGATGTGCAGGACATTTTCACGCTGCTGGCGAGCGAGGGCAATCTGAAAATCGTGGCCAGCAAAGCGGTGCAGGGCGCATTGACGCTGTTCGTGGAGGATATCGGTGTGCTGGAGGCGCTGGATTTGGTGGTGGAGATGCTGGGTTTTGCCTACTATCAGGATCACGGCATCATCCGCGTGGTCACGGCGGAGGAATACCAAAGCCGTTTTGGCAAACCCTTCAAGGAGCGGATCAAAACCCGGGTGGTGAAGCTGCATCACGCCAATGCCGAGCAGGCATTGAAAACGGTGTATCCGCTGAAATCCAAAGACGGCAACGTGATTGCCGATGCGCGCAGCAACAGCTTGATCCTCGTCGATCTGCCGGGGGTGCTGGCCGACATGGATTCGGTGATCCGGCAGGTCGATGTTCCGCTGCAGACGCGCACGTTCAATCTCAAATACATACCGGTGCAAAGCGTGGGCGAGCTCGTCAAAACGATGATTTCCGCCGGCGGCAGGATCGAGATGGCGCCGGCTGCCAATCAGCTCATGGTGATTGACGCCGCGGAGCGCCTGCAGCGGGTGGCGGAATTTATTCAGGAGGCCGATGTTCCAGCCGCCGATAATTTGCAAATTTTCACTGTGCAGTACGCCAAAGCCGAGGAGGTGGCGGCCAAGCTGAAGGAAGAACTGACGCCCGGTGTGGGGTCGGTCGTGGCGGACAAGGCGACCAACAAGCTGTTCGTTCGCGATCTGCCCGACAATTTCTCCCACCTCGAAAATTTCATCAAGGCCCTGGATCAAAAAACCCGGCAGGTGTTGATCGAAGCAAAAATCATTCAGGTCGTTTTGAACGACAATTTTAAAATGGGGGTGGATTGGGAGGCCATCAGCTCGAAAATCGGCGGGGTGAGGCTCGAGTCGCCGTTCCGGATTCTGGCGGACACCGAGGCGGGAGGGCGCGCACGTGCCTACGGCCTCACCTCCGACACGGGAACGTTGTCCGGTCTGATTGAAGCGCTGCGGGGAGTCGGCAAAACCGATTTGCTTTCCAATCCCCGCATCACCTGTGTCGACGGCGAGGAAGCGCGCATCCTGGTGGGCAGCACCATTCCCTACAAAACCATCGACACCCGCGAGGATCAGGGTGTGCTCAAAACTTTTGAAAAAGTGACCACCGTGGAAGTCGGCATCAAGCTGAACGTCACGCCCATCATCAACGAGGATCGCTTCATCACCATGAAAATTCGTCCGGAGGTCAGCGAGGTCGGCAGTTTCATCGACAATCTGCCGGTGATCGACAAATCAGAGTCCGAAACCACGGTCATGGTCAAGGATGGCGTGACCATTGTCATCGGTGGCTTGATCAAGGATCAGAAAATCGTGAGTGAGAATCAGATCCCGCTGCTGGGAAGCATACCGGGGCTGGGCTTTTTGTTTCGCAGTAAAAGCACGCGGCTGGTGAAAACCGAGCTGGTGATACTGCTGCAACCGCAGATCATCACAGGTGACGAAAACATAACCGGCGGGAATAAAAAGTGACGGTCCGAAAGGAAGGGCTGAATGAATTTTAATCCAGTGAACCAGGAATTAATGTTGCAGCCAGCCGGGCTGTCGCGTATTCTTCTCGCGTGCCAAAGAAGAGGACACCATCTGCAAATGCGAAGCGCATGCTGACTCGCGCACCGGCGTGTCAGCACGAGTCTCTTCCGCAACACGTTCTTTCCGGACGGGATTGCCGCCAGGGGACGGCAGGCAACACCGGGAGACGGCCGCGTTTTATCGCGGCGTGGCGCGGGTGCGGCTGTCTGGCTGTGGTGTCTCGCTGGCCATGCGCTTTAAGCTGCGCTGTCCGGCAACTTTTGGAGTCCCGGCTTGCCGGAGCTCACAGGTCGTGCAGCGGGAGGGCAGGAGTGTCCGGGCACTGGCAGAGACAGCGTGTTGCCGGCGGGCATTTTTGCCCAGCCGTCACGCACCGGGTGCCCGCAATCTCGTGAGTTGGCGGGGATGCCTGAGTAAATTTTAATCCACTTGAACACGAATTAATCGCGCACGCGCACCACACCTCATGTAATCTGACCGTGTCATACAACGGGCTACCCACCTCACTGCCCTGCGACATCACAACACCTCACGCGAATTTTTGACTTTTCATACATCAGCCGGAAAATAACTGTTGCCCGCGCCCGGCTGGCGGGGGACATTCGAACAGTCAACATCATTGGAGGTGCCGGGTAATTGCTTCAAACAAAACGCGACGAGTCCTGAAATTGGGCCAGCCCAAGACTCGTCCGGCAGGAATCGCTGTTTTTATTGTCAGGCTGACCGAAGGCTGGATGTTTCCCACTCCCGCACACAAGCCCTGACACCTTTTCAAGTCCGTCACATCATCAGGGGAAAGGTTGTTGCGCGAGACAATTCACAACACTGGAAACGGACAATCTTCCAATCACGCATCACTTAACACTGAGAAGGAGCGTCTTATGAGGCGCGAGCATTTTCAGAAAGCCTCCAGGTGTTTGCTTGGTGCGATTATGGGATTGATCGCAACTGCCGGTCTCAGTTATGGACAGACAGTAACCATCGGCGGCAACATTTACACCGGGGCAAAGGACGCGAGCGGAAACCCGATCTACGCGCCCAATCCCGCAACCCCGCCGATCACCAATGCCACCGTGATGGTGCAAAACCAGCACTCGGGCGGCGCGTTCATCACCTATGGAACCGTCACGGGCAATTCCTGGACGGCCACCGTGCCGGCGCCCGGGGATTACGTCGTGATGTTCAGTGCCCCCGGCCATGACAACACCAGCCGCGAATTCACAGTGGACGCGGCTGGCAATGTGACGAACCCCAACGGCACCGGTGCCATGCAGGATGCCTATCTCCCGCCCCTGCCTTTGCCTTTGGCAAACCTGCTGGTCTACGTATTCTATGACAACATCGTTAATGGCGAACCGGACGTGGGTGATGGCGATGAGCCGCTGAATGGTGTCACCGTTTATGTCAGGGACGAGGAAGGCAACCTTCTGGCAACCGGTGTGACCGGCTCACAAGCCACGATCACAACGACCGACAATCCGCCGGTGGTCATTACGGATACCCGCGGCTATTATTATTTCACCGGTCTGCCACCGGGTGAAGTGGTGGTCACGACCGATCCCTCCACGGTGACCCAGGCGGCGAATCCGCACATCACGTTTGACAACCCCAATGACGCGACCCGCGGCTGGTACCTCAACTACACCGAAGAGGGCGGGCCGGCCTGGGACCCGAAATTGATGCCCGGTGATCCCGGCACCGAAGCCGGCGGCTTTCTGATTTGGCACAGCTACGTTGAGAAGCTCGACCAGATCAATGCCAGCAACGTTGCCAAACGTTTTCCCGCCAGCACCACGCTCGCAAACGCGGGCAGCATCAGCGGCACGCTGGTTGACGCGGACAAGGCCAACCTGGATCCCGCCGAGCCTTTTCCCATTCCGGGTGAGGACCATCCCGGCGTGACCCTGAATGATCGCGTACCCGACGGCCTGGTCATTCTCTTCACCGATGATGAGACCATCAAACCGCATCCGGTTGCCACTGTCGAACCGGATCCGGTGACGGGCGACTTCACGTTCGTCAATGTCCCGCCCGGCAGATACAAGATGATGATGTTTGACAAGCCATTGGATTACATCTGGACGCAACAGCAGGTGACGGTCGCGCCGAATCAAGCCGTGACCTTCCCGCTCAATTCCTTGCTCGTTCCGCGTTTCTTTGCGCGGGTTCGGGGTTATGTCTATGACAACTCCACCAACCTGCCCATGCCCGGATTGAACGTCCATATCCGCTACAAGGACGGCAGCATCCAGAAAACCGAGACCACGGATGCCAACGGCTGGTATAATCACGACGACATGCCGGAGATCGAGGTGATCGGATACGTGGATGTCGAAATGCCGGCCAATTATCGCGGGACAATGAGAACGGAGACGTTCTATCCAGGCGGGAAGGATCCGGGCCACCCCAACTATACTCTCAAGCCTCCCATCAACGTGACCTTCAATGCCATGAACCGCTATGTCCAGTGGTTGACGGCAAACTACCAGGCTGATCTCTATCTGGAGCCGATTCCGTCCACCGAAGGTGACATCCGAGGCTTCGTTTTCAACGACCATCTCGCCACCGGTACCTGGGTTGGTGATGGTGTTTATCAAAAGGACGAAGAGAGAGTTTTTGAGGGCGTGACTGTCCAGTTGTGGGATGCCACGGGCACGACCCTGCTGCAAACCACGACAACGGGCGCGTTCAATAAAACTGCAACCCTGAACCAGGGATGGCACGAACCCTACACCTGGCCGCCCGATGAGATTGGCGGTGTGTTCGTCGGCCCGCTTCCCGGCTATTATGAGTTCAGGGGATTGGCGCCGGGCAGCTACAAAGTGAAAGTGATTCCGCCGGCGGGTTTCTCTCCCTCACCGGTCGGCTCAGACTTCGTTACAGTGACGGTCACCGGTGGTCTGGGCACGGAGCAGAATTTCGGCATCAACACGCTGGTGCCTTTGGCAGGCGAAATCGAAGGCGGTGTCTTCGACGATGTCAA
Organism: candidate division KSB1 bacterium; assembly: GCA_034506255.1. NCBI lineage: Bacteria > Pseudomonadati > Candidatus Zhuqueibacterales > Candidatus Zhuqueibacteraceae > Candidatus Coneutiohabitans > Candidatus Coneutiohabitans thermophilus. The sequence goes on from JAPDPX010000018.1 coordinate 37,656, forward strand.
CATTGATGGACGCGGCGGTGAGTTTACCGCGGATCCGGGCGATGCGACAAGCTTGCTGTTCGCGGAAAAGGCGGGAATTCCGGGAGCCCCGGTCGGTGTTTACGATCATCTCGGCTACCGGCTGGGTGCCGGCTATATGGGCAATCCCCTGTGCTTTGCCGGCGCACCGGCGGGCCAATGCCCGGCGGGCGAGGAGCCTGTGCAAAAGCCCGAGGTGGAAAGGCGTTTTGCTCCGGGCGTGCACAGCTATCTGGGCAATGATCCAACCCTGCCCGGCTATTGCCCGAACTATCTGCCGATGGCTCTGCCTTATGAATTCGGCCAGGGAAAATACAAGTTCGAGGCGGACTGGTCGCTGATTCCCACTGCGGTCGCACCCTTTACCAGCGGATGCAATGTTGACCCGCTCATCAATCCAAATGAGCCGGTGATTATCGTGCCGCCGGCTCCGATTGGCGCAGCGACGAAAGACCGGCATGCAGTGACTTCCGTTGTTACGCTGACGCCGGGCCAAATCTACCGGATCAACGGGCACAACTTTGGCGACCGCCAGGGCTATTCGACCGTGACCCTGGCGGGCCAAAAGCTCAACATCAAGAATTGGACCGACACCTACATCGATGTCGTCATTCCAAACAGCGCGGTCAGCGGTCCACTCGTGGTCGCGACATCAACCGGAATTTCCAATGCGCTGCCGGTTGAGATCAACTACAAGCCCAGTCGCGCCTCCTACATGTCCGCACGTTCGGTGTATGTCGATGCCAATTACACCGGCGTGTCGGATGGCAGCAAGCTGCGCCCGTGGAAAACGATCGAACAGGCGCTCAGCCATTTGCCCCTGGCGAAACCGCGCTATGTCTATGTGGCGGCCGGCACCTACTACAATGTCCACGCGAAGATCAAAGCGAATAATGTCCATCTCATCGGCGCGGGCCCCCATGAGACCATTCTCAGCGGCCTGCCGGATCCTGCGCAAACGGCCAGCGCCCATCCTCGCGCTCAGGGTAACTTTGGCTATGGCCCGGTCATCCAAATCGGCAACGGCAAGACCGGCAGCGTGAAGAGCATCAGCATCAGCGGTTTCACCATCACCGGCGGCACGGTGAAAGACGACATCGGGGCCGGCATTTTCGGTGACTATCACAACGAAAAAATCGTCATCAACACCTGCATGATTTACCGCAACGGCGGTTATTACGGCGGTGGCATCTGGTTCCATCGCTCCAACCACAATGTCTCGATCTTCTCCAACATGATCGCCGAAAATGGCAACTATGGCGGCTATGGCGGCGGCATCAGTGTCAACGACGAGCCCGATGAGTACGAAGAACCGCACAGCCAGCCGGAACACGTCAAGGATGACTTCTATGCACAACCGCTTGAAGAGGGTGAGTACAAAATCTACAACAACCTCATCTATCACAACTACTCACCCGACTACGGTGGCGCCATCACGCTGTACGAGATCAAAGACAAGCTTTTTGTCTTTGGCAACATGATCGTCGAAAACAAGGCCGAGGATCATGGCGGCGCGATCTTCTTCGAAGAGTGCGGGCCGGTGGAGCTCTACGGCAACGTCTTCCTGCGCAACTGGTGCTATGACGACGGCGGCGCCGTCAGCTTCGAGGACGTCGGAGACACCCTCTCCCATGTCAATATCTACAACAACCTCTTTGCCGAGAACATTGCCGATGACCATGGCGAAAACACCGCCCGCGGCGGCGCCCTGGCCTTCGACGACACCTTCTACGGCAAAGTCTACAACAACACCTTCGTCGGGAATATTGTTGCCGGCAACAATCATCCCGCCGGCGGCGCCATCGCCAGCGAGCGCAACGGACACGAGTACAATCACAACGATCCCGACGGTTCCTACTACGTCGCTCCCGGATACAGTGATCCCAGGATCTACAACAACATCATCTGGAACAACTGGCGCCTGGAATACAGCCAGCCCAATGAAGGGGGTGAAGAAGAAGATCTGGATTACACCTGGGGCGAGAACTATGTGTGGACGCCGGACGAGCTGCATGTGGATAATCCCGCGCTGAATCAGCCCTGGGAGACCCACAACAACTCGGAAAGCTTCACCTATGTCAAGTACAACGACATCCGTGGCGGATATACCAGCGGCGCGGGCAACCTCAATGTCGATCCCCTGTTCGTGAATCCAACGGCACTGGATTGGCATTTGCAGGCCGGCTCGCCGGTGATCAGCCAGGCCACGGCTTCCGGCGCGCCGCTGACGGATCTGGACAACCGCCAGCGGACGATCTCACATGGCATGGTCGATATGGGTGCCTATGAGTGGTTCAACACCTCACTCAGCATCGTTCGCGTTCCCACCGGCATTTTGGGCATGGTCAAGGTACCCACGCCCGGCAGCACCTCTCTCTATTCAACCTCTGCCATGAGCGCGAAATCCTTTGCCAGGGCGAAAAATGGCGTGGGCAAGCTTGCCAAGCCTGTGCAGTCGCACAAATAGGCCTTGCTCTCCGCCAATCGGAGTATGAGGCGTTACACCCGAAAGGGGCGGGCCGTTCGGTCCGCCCCTTTTTGTTCATGTATCTCTCTTCGGAATCCTGTCACACTCAGAACTTGTCCGACAGTCAGTGAACTGATCCGCAGCTCCATCGCTGCTGACAGCCCTATCTCGGGCCGGCTTCCAGGCAACAAGTCACTCGCATTTGTTCAAAACCCTTTCCGGTCATGTCGCCGGCAACAACACCGGCTGCAAAAACCCCGGCACAGGCCGGCATTACGCAATCAGCCGAAAAACGGAAGACGTCCCCCGAGCGATTTCATTTCGGCCCATGGAACAAGGGGCCGGGCGGGGCACAGCGTTGCGAACTTGGGCTCATGTCCAAATACCACTGTCTCAAAGTCTCCTCCCACAATCCCCGACAAGTCATGTTGACCAGCAAGGCAATTCACGCGATTTCTTTGCGATCAAGTGGATTGGTGGCTATATCTATACACCAATTCCATTTGAATGTCGTGAAAAGCCAAAGCCCCGAGTGATCCCACCGGGCCTGCGCCAACTTTCGTGATTGCCGCCGGCATGAGTTCGATGGCGTTTCCTCGTTGCACTCTGCCATCAGCCGGCTGGAAGACCACGCTGTCCCGGCCCACTGAACGATACTTTTTTGACAAACAGTTTTTTTGACTTGAAATTTTTCCGCGCCACCGTATATTGTTCCGCGTCATTGACGAAACAGTGAGAGTTTCGATCAACTCATGGGGAAACAGAAGCGCCCGGTATCCTCTCTGGCGACCGTCCGCTTGTGCCATCCCGACCAAATTCAGAGCCCGCTTGAGCAGAGAGGTCGGAATGTCCAAAGGTCTCCGCGTCATAAATCGCCCATTTTGCGACAGGTTTGACAGGGCTGCCTGCGTCGCACTCCAAATTCTCCCGCCAATTCCACATCACAGCTTATTGCACAAATCACGCATTACTTTCTCTCATTGCCATCAGTTCATCCAAACAGAATGTCCCGTTCCGTGCCGGAGCTCCGGCATCACCTGGTCGCGCTGCTGGGCCGCACGCCGCAGGTGTTGACCGAAACATTGTATGCCCTGTGTGTGCAACAAGGCGTGCCGATTGGTATCCCCTCGGTGAACCGCATCTTTCCTCTGGGTGAATCGCTGCGTATCTTTGCGCAAAATTCACCAGGAGGAGTCCCATGTGGTCTCGCAGACGGCGGGTGTGTCCCGCGGCGCGTCTTGCCCTC
>JAPDPX010000019.1 GCA_034506255.1 candidate division KSB1 bacterium
AGGGCCGTTATCTGAATTGCCATTCGGTTGCCATTTCCGGCTGGTCGCCACAAAAGTGCGCGCTAAAAAAAGTTCGAAAATACCTCTTGCTTCGGCAAGCTTCAAGATGGGTTCACCGGGTGGATACCTTTTAACATTTTTTGCAATTTCGCCGCACAAATCGCTGGCTATGGCGTTACCCTGGAAAGTAATCTCGCAGTCGTGCGTGGCGTGGCACAGGCCTCTCTGCCTGCAAACAAAATATATGCGCTGACTTCCCGCACGTTATTGAGGCATTAACACAAAAATACTTTTGTAGTACCTGAATTTTGCATCCAGATTGATCCCCTCTGCGGGCAACGTCGATTTGATTGCGACGCCCAACCACCAAAGGGGTGGAGCATAAAAAATTTTTGCAGGCAAACCTGCGGTCAACTCCGGTAAGAGGGAACTGTTTTTAGTAAAGCGGCATATCGCATTTCCAAAAACTCCATCAGGAATGACCTGCCTGGCTTTCCTCAAAAAAACCACACCAGATCATGCGCAATTCTACAGGCTACTGACGGAGTTTAAAGACGCGCAAGCTTCGAATGCCTACAAACAGTTCAATCCTGACGGACTTTTGTGAGCACGCCATTTCTTCCGGGCAATGGCAAGCCAAAATGCAAAATTCAGGTAGTAGTAGTAGACTCTTCTGGGCTAATGCCTTAAGGCACGACTACGAAAGCTCATTTTCATTCTGGTGGATGCTCATACGGGCATGGCAGATTACTACAACAACAGCTTTGCAGCGAATGGTCAGGCTCCCACCAAGGCGGGGGCACTCCTTCCGGTGACCGCTGACCGTGTGATCGGGCTGTCCAGCCTGTGGTCGGATCGCGCTGACCGCACAGGAGAAGAACTGGGGGGGGACATTCGCACGCGGCGGCCAGGAGAATTTTGCGAGATAGTACATGACCGGAGCACATACACAAGTGGTGGTGCACGAGTTGAAAACCATCGCCGGGCTGCAAACACCCGCCGGCAGACGCCAGAACCTTTTCCGGTCTGCGCTGGCGAATGCTGTATTGCCAGCCTGGAAAAAGTGTTTATCCGGTGTGCTGGCCGGTTTTGGGGCTGGGGCGAGGTTGTGTCTGTTGTGAATGATTTCGCGCTCTTGTTTCGGTGGGCTCGTGACGGACAGGTCTGCTGTAAATCATTATCAGACTAACTAACTTTCGGCAGGTGGCCCGTGATTGTTGCATCCAGGCCTGGTCCGGTCAAGGCCCCGAGCTATGAATGAATCCTGCCTGCGGCACCCAACGAGGTACAATTCCAAGTTCTTGAAAAGAAAAACCCAGTGCTGCCACTGGGTTTCCTTTTGTTTCAACTGCGGGTATCGCTGACGGCTTCTGGCTCTTATTGCGCGTTCAAGCTGGCTTTGTAATCCCTCAAATTGGTAAAGCCTGCCTTGTGCGCTTTTTCCCAAAGCAGCCGCATGGCAGCAGCAGTTTTCCGGTTGCGTCTGCCCCTCTGGCCGGCTGCGGCTTTCACTTTCTTGGTTTTACCCTGTGCCCGAACTTTGGCTTTGCGGCGTTTCAGAATCCTGCGTGCCGCAGCTTGGGCCGGCGATTTTCCAGTACGTAGCTGTGTCTGCAATTCGGCAATTTCCGCATCGACTCGGTCCCGTTCAGCCATTAGGCTTTCCAACGCAAGAGCAATCACTCGCTTCTGATCAACCGACATGTCATGTTCCTTCCTTGAAATTAAAGTTGGTTCTTTTGAGGCACGATGAAGTCAGCCAAAACTCTGCATAACAAGCTTCATTGTGCTTAAAACGGACACTATAAGAAGAACAATGTAACCGTAAATGTCAAGTACTTTGCTGTCAGCAGGGCTTTAAGGCATTTCATTCGAAAAAAGAGGAACGGTAACGCCAGATGCTATATTAAGAAGCTTTCACAAGACAACATCTGACAAATGTGCCGGTTTGAAAATCTTCGGGCCATTTGCAGAAATTCCCCGTCCGACTACTTTTCGAATCAATTTTGATGATTGCATTTCTTTGTCAACCAGGCTTTCAAAAGTCCGAGCGCCCGGGCAGTTTTGCGAATGACTGCATTCTTGCTTTGCAGGCAACATCGCAATGAATGAACCGGGGTTCTCTCCCGCAAATTGCCCGAGTTTTTGTGAAGCTTCGATTGTTTCTGATAATCATCCCTTGCTTGCCGGTTCGTGGCAAAGTCTGCCGATGAATCCACTGTATTTCCACTGCACGCAGCCACCGTTGCTTTTTGTTATCCTGCCACGAGGCGTCCCGGGCAGAACATTCATCTCATTTGCGACAGATGAATCGTGCCAGTATTGGAGAAGGGCCTGCACTCCAGGCGAACAACGGCTTTCCTGCCAAAGGGGAAAGGCAATATGCCTTTTGCGTTATTCCCTCTCCATACGGCACAAGCTGGCGGTCACCGAAAAAATTCGGATTTTATTTTTCGGATCTTGCACCAAAGGTCCGCATACAGCGTCATCGCGGACGCCTTCACTTGCCCACCCTCATTCCAGCTTGATGCTGTAAAATATCCGTCCGAAATCACCGACATTTGATGAGGTGTTTCTGCAACGGCTTGGCCGTTGCCGCAAATACACCGGATTTTTTACGCGTCTTGCTGTTTTGAACACCCCGCTCAACTGGGATGGGAAAATTTTCGGACAGACGCTCAATGAAGCGCGTGCGTCATATGGCCATCCACTGCGGCTTTTTACCCATTTGCCCATGTGCAAGTGATTGTCTCGGTCCTGCTCGCCGGGGAAGGAAAATGTTTCAAAAAATTACAACAGCATAACAGCCTGCCTCAGGTGGTCAATTTTTAGCCGCATCTCACTCATCGCTTCAAACTCCGAAATCAGAAGTGACTGCATTTGATATTTATCGACTTCCGTGCTCGTCAATTATACACAAACACACCTAAAGTGCCAAAAAATGACTGAATGCGGTACACATACAACTTTGGCAAAATTGTTGCTGAGAGCCAGGACGATTTGTTCAGTTTTCCTGGCAAAATGGGCGTCGCAGGCCAACAAATTCACAGTGTTCAGCAACTACCCAAGGAGTGAGGTCGATGAGACAAAAGAGATTACGGCGTTATGTTTTGCATGGCTTTTTGATCTTTCTGAGTGCGGCAGCTTCGGCACAGGAGGTCAAAGTCTGGACAGGCTCTGTCTCGCGTGCCTGGTCGGATGCCGGCAACTGGCTGCCGGCTGGCCAGCCGCAGGCAATCAACATCGTGGTCATTAAAAAAGCGGCAAACGGCAATCATCCCATTCTTGATGACGATGCCAGCGTGGCCAGTCTCACCATCGATCTGGGCGCCAGCCTGACGGTCAACGGCCATACGTTGACGGTCGCCGGCGATTTCAAAGTGGGCACCAGCGGCATCGCAATTGATCACTTGATCATGAGCCATGCTGATGACGAGATCATTGTCAACGGTAATGCGTTTTTCGCGGCCCGCACGCGGCTGGAGGCCGGCCGTCTGGTGCTGCGCGGCAATCTCGTTCAGGAGGCGGTGAACATCGCGTTGCAACCGGCGGGCACCGTGATCATTTTCGCGGGCGCGGCGCCGCAGACAGTGCACTTCCAGCGGCCCGGCACCAACAACCAATCCTTTCTCCGCGATGTCATCGTGCGCAATCCCGCGGGAGTGACGTTCCTGAGCAACGTGCATGTAACCGGTTTGCTGCAATTGCAGGAGGGCGGCCGGCTGCTGCAGGCGGATTCCGTCGCGACTTATTTTCATCAGCAATTGCCGCTCACCACGGCGGGCGACTACCGCGTGCGCAACACCCTGGTGGCCAGCCCGATCGTGATGGACGGCGACCGCGCGCTGCCACATCCTGAAAACGATTTGACCATCCTCAGTCGCCAGGCACTTGCTCTTAACAGCCACAAACTGCTGGTGGGTGGAACATTGACCGTCAAGGCCTACAATGACCACAAGCATTTGATTCTGGCACAGGCGGCAGATGTTTTGGAAATCGGTGGTGCAGCCATCTTTGAAGGATACAGCACGCTGACTGCGGGCACGATCATCGTGCGCGGGGATCTGAAGCAACGCGTCAGCAGCGCGGCCCTGCAGCCCGCCGGCACCGTGTTCGTGTTGGCAGGCACGCAGACGCAGACCGTGAGCTTCGAGCGGCCCGGCGTGTTGAATCGTTCCTTCCTGCAGGATGTGATCATCAGAAATCCCGCCGGCGTTCGCTTCGCGACCGATGTCTATCTCACCGGCCGCCTGACTGTTGCAGCCGGCAGGGTGATGCAGGAGGCCGGCCAGGGGACATACTATGTCAGTGCGCTGCCAAATCTCGCGGGCGGTGAGTATGCCATCAGCAACAGCTATGTTGCCGGTGCCCTGGCGCTCGATGCCGATCTGAGCCTGCCCGCTGCCGGCAGTCATCTCACGATCCTGCCACGCTGTTCCCTCACTCTCAACGGCCACACCCTGCGGGTCGGCGGCAATTTCACCGTCCGGGTTTTTGAAGAATACAAACATTTGTTCATGACCCAGACGACGGACACGCTGGAGATCAATGGTGATGCGGAGTTTCAAGGGCAAAGTGAGCTGACAGCGGGAGTGATCATCATCAGGGGTGATATTTTACAAAAGGTCAGCAGCAAGTCCTTGCAACCGGCGGGCACGCATTTCTTGCTGGCCGGCCGCGCACCGCAGAGCGTGTTTTTCGAAAAACCCGGAACGGGCAATCGCTCCCACTTCAAAGACCTGACCGTGCGCAATGCCGCTGGGGTCACCTTCGTCTCCGACATCTACATTACCGGCCGGCTGGTGCTGGAGGCGGGTGGCAGCTTGCAGCAAGCCGCCGGCTTCAGCACCAACTACACCGGCGCCCTACCGCGCATCACGGGGGGCACGTATGCCGTTCACAACACCAACATCGCAGGCGCACTGGTCATGGAGCAGGACCTGCTCCTGGCGCTGCCGGTAAACAATGTCACCATTCTGCCGAGGCAATCGCTGACGCTCAACGGCCACACACTGGAGATTGGCGGCAACTTCAAAGCCGGCGTGTTCAGCGCGGAGAAGCATTTGATCATGAGCAATCCCGCGGACCGGCTGATCGTAAATGGCGATGCCACCTTCGAGGGTTTGAATGTGCTGCAGGCCGGTTCCATCGTGCTGCGCGGCAATCTGATGCAGGCAGTCAGCGCCGCCGCGCTTCAACCGGAGGGCACCGTCTTTGTGTTCGATGGCAGCAAGCCGCAAATCATCTCGTTCGAGCGCCCCGGCACCGGCACGCGTTCATATCTGCGCGAGGTGACCATCGCGCGCGGTGCCAGTGTGCGCGCCATCTCCGATGTCTTTATTACCGGCGGGATCAACAACTTCGGAAAGTTCGAAGTGCTTGAGACGCGCTCCCTTTTCCTGGGCGGTGCAGTCGGTGTCAATCATGCGGGCGGCACGCTGGTGGGCAACGGCACGGTGAATACTCCGGCGAAATCGTTCACCAACGAAGGCGTGGTGCGGCCCGGAGCCTCGCCCGGCATCATGCGCATTGCCGGCTCCTACGAACAAAAGCCGGCCGGCAAGTTGCTCATTGAAATTGGCGGTTTGCAGGCCGGCACGCAGTATTCCCGGCTCGTGGTGACACACAACGCGATCTTGGACGGCACGCTGGAGTTGGAACTCACTCCCGCCTACCGCGCGAGTGTGGGAGACAGTTTTCGCGTGATGGAATATGGCTCGGCCAGCGGCCAGTTCAGCCAGGTGATCAGCAACCCGCCCCGGAACATCGAGTTTCACGTGCGCTATCGCCCCACGGGCGTGGATGTCTTTGCGGTCGCGGCGGCCAATCGCGCGCCGCTGGCACGACCGGATTCGATCACCACGCGCATGAACACGCCGGTCACCGTTGCGATTCTGCGCAACGATTTCGATGCCAATGATGATGCCTTGCGCGTGACCGCACTCGATCTCGCCAATACCCTCGGCCAGGCTCGAATCATCGGGGACAGCAGCATCATTTACACGCCCCCGCGGAATTTTCATGGAAGGGATTCCCTGGGTTATACCGTTGAGGACGGCCGCGGCGGCAGCAGCACGGCGCGCGTGTACGTGACCGTAATGGCGGTCAACCGGCAGCCGGTGGTGGCCGGCACCATCCCCAATGTCGCCCTCCAGGAAAACGGTGACGCCACGGTTTTGTTTGACAAACTGCACACCGTGTTTGCCGATCCCGATGGTGATGTGCTCACGCTCAGCGCCAGTGCCGGCCCCGGCCTCACCGTCTGGATCACCGGGGATTCGCTGTGGGGCAAACCGCAACAGGATTTCTCCGGCCCGGTGGAGATCATCGTCACTGCGCGCGACAACTCCAATGCCGTGGCGCTCACGAGTTTCATCGTCAACGTCATCGGCGCCAACAAGCCGCCGGCGGCCTTCAAGCTGTTGCAGCCGCAGGACGGGGCAGTCATCAATCCACTGGCGCCGGTGATGATGCGCTGGCAGCCGGCCGCGGATGCCAACGGTGACTCGCTGGTGTACAGCGTGCGCATCTTCAATGCCGTCACCGATACGACGATTGCCGGCCTCAAAGCGCCCGAACTGCGTTTCAACGGCAGGGATTTTCTGCGCGGGGCCACGACTTATCACTGGCTGGTTTACGCCCGCGATGCGGAATTCACCACAGCCAGTGCGGACACCTTCCGCTTCACTACGGCTGCGGTCACTGCGGTCGAGAATCAAACCGGCCAGACGCCGACAACCTTTGCACTCGAACAGAACTATCCCAATCCCTTTAATCCCAGCACCACGATTGGTTTTGCACTGCCGCAGGCAAATGACATGAGTCTCGCGATTTTCAACAGCAATGGCCAGTTGGTGAAACGGTTGGTGGCGGGCAGGATGCCGGCCGGCCGGCACAGCGTGGTGTGGGACGGCACGAATGATCAGGGCGAGCGGGTGGCGACCGGGATGTACTTGTATGTGATCAAAGCCGGCAGCTTCACCGCGCAGCGCAAGCTCGTGCTGGCAAAGTAAGCGCGCGCCGCGAGGCGCAGTTGTTTCGATCCCTTGGTGACCAGCTCATCCGGAGTGATGGGCTGGTCATTTTGTTTGATGTGGGGCAGCGACGGTGCTCAGGCGTCGCGGGGCAACAGGATCACGAACTCGGCAAAGCGGCCTTCTTCGCTCTCGACGCGAATCTGGCCGCGGTGCTGTTGCACGATGATGTCATAACTGATCGACAAGCCCAATCCCGTGCCCTGCCCGGCCGGCTTGGTGGTGAAGAAAGGCGTGAAGATGCGGTCACGAATCTGCGGCGGGATGCCGTTGCCATTGTCGCGAATGCAGATTTCGACTTGGTCGCGCAGGTTGCGGGTGCGCACCGTCAGCGTGGGTGAGAAGCCCGCGGGGTTCAGTTTTTTCTTCTCATTGGCCGCAAAGCAGGCGTTGTTGATGAGATTAAGAAACACGCGGCTCAAATCCTGCGGGATGACGCGCAGCGGGCCGATGCTGTCGTCATATTCTTTTGTAATTGTGATGTTGAACGACGCGTCGTTCGCGCGCAAACCGTGATAAGTCAGATTGAGCGCCTGATCCACCAGCGCGTTGATATCGGCCCATTCGCGCTCGCCGGTCTTGCCGCGCGAATGCTGCATCATGCTCTTCACGATGCTGTCCGCGCGTTTGCCGTGCTGGTTGATCTTCTCGGCGTTTTGGATCAACGTTTCAACAATCCCCACGATCATGCCAAAATCAGCATCACCGATTGTCTCCTGTCCCTTCGCCCTGTGTTTTTCCAGCTCTTCCCGCAGCTCCTTCGCCAATTCCACAGAGAGCAAGGCGAAATTGTTCACGAAATTCAGGGGGTTTTTGATCTCGTGCGCGATGCCGGCGGTAAGCTGGCCCAATGACGCCAGCTTTTCCTGGGTGATCAGTTGCTGCTGGGTGGCTTTCAGATGTTCATGCGCCTTGCCCAGCGCCTCATACGCCGTGCGCAGCTCATCCGCCTTGCGCAGCTCCAATTCCTTGCGTTCGTTTTCAGCTTGCAGAACCTTTGCCTGTGTCTCGATGACGCGCATTTGCGCCTCCGCGGCCTGCGCCCGCAGCTCCGCTTCACGGATTTGCGCCTGCGCCCGCTCTCTGGCCAGCAGCCGCTGCCGCTGGATGCGATCCACCGCGAAAATGCCGGCCAGCAACAACGCATCATAAGCGGCATAGGCCCAGCGCGTGCGCCACCACGGCGGCGTAATCGAGAAATGCAAAGCCGTTCCCGCCTCATTCCACACGCCGTCGTTGTTGGAGCCTTTCACCCGCAGCGTATAATCCCCGGGGTCAAGATTGGTGAAGGTGATTTCGCGCTTGTTGCCGAGTTGCAGCCAGCGGTCATTCAATCCTTCCAGCATGTAGGCGTATTGGTTTTTCGCGCTATTGCGGAAATTGAGCGCCGCCACTTCGAAGGTGAGAATCTCGTCTTTGTAAGAGAGCCGGATCTGCGGCCGCGCCGCCACACCCTTTTCCGCGAGGGCGACGCCTTCCGCCACGTCGGTGTTGTAGCGCTTCAGGCCGGTGATCACCACCGGCGGCAGATGGGGATTGTCCTTGACGCTGTCTGGATGAAAAACGTTGAAGCCATTGATGCCGCCGAAATAGAGTTCGCCGTTGCGGCCGCGAAAGGCGGCCTCGGCATTGAACTCGTTGCTTTGCAGGCCGTCGTGCACGTCGTAATTGCGGAAGCTCTCGTTGCGCGGATCGAACTTGGACAAGCCACTGTTCGTGCTCAGCCACAAATTACCGTGATCGTCCTCCAGAATGCCATAGATCACCGCATTGGGCAAACCCTCCTTCTCCCGGTAGTGCTTGAACGTTTGCGCCTGCGGATCGAAACGATTGAGGCCGGCGCGCGTGCCGATCCACAAGATGCCGGCGCGATCTTCATGCATCGACCAAATTGTGTTGTTGCTCAGGCTGTTGGGATTGGCAGGATCGTTGCGATGATGCCGGAACGTTTCGCTGGCGCGATCGAATTCTTCGAGGCCTTCAGCTTCCGTTGCAATCCAGAGCCTGCCCGCGCGATCTTCATGAATCAGCCAGATGGCATTGGAGCTGATGCTGAGCGAATCGCCGGGGTCGTTGCGGAAGTGGCGAACGGTCTCGCTGGCGCGGTCGAAGCGGTTGAGGCCCCCGCCCCAGGTACCGATCCACAACACGCCGGGCCGGCGGCGATCTGCATGGATGGCAGTGACCCACTTGTAGCTCAGGCTGCGGGGATTTTGTGGGTCGCGCTGATACGTGTGGAAACGCACACGGCCACGGTCATCGCGCCACTGGCGTGCCAGCCCACCCTGCGTGCCAATCCACAAATCGCCGGTCTGATCTTCATTAATGGCCCACACGGAATTGTTGGGCAGGCTGTGCGGATCACGCGGATCATTCTGATAGTGGCGAAACGTCTCGGTGGTGCGGTCGAAAAGATCGAGGCCGCCGCTCATCGTACCGATCCATACGCGGCCGCTGCGGTCTTCATAGATCGACCACACCGAATTATCGCTCAAGCTGCGGGGGTTCTCAACATCATGCTGATAATGGCGGAACGGCGCCGGCGCCCGATCGGCGCGGCTCACGCCGTCGCGCGTGCCAATCCACAAATCTCCGCTTCGGTCTTCACAAGCAGAGTAGATTTCGTTGCTGCTCAGGCTGTACGGGTCTTGCGGTGCATGGGGATAATGCCGAAAGGTCCCCGTCGCCGCCTCATAAACATTCAAGCCGCCGCCATGCGTACCGACCCACAGCGCGCCGGCGCGATCGACATAAACCAACCACACATCATCGTGACTCAATCCCAAAGGATTGCCGGCCTCGAAGCGATAACGTGTGAAGATTCCCGCCGCGCGATGCTCCCGCGGCAGACAGCAAAGCCCGCTTTTGGTGGCAATCCACAGGTTGCCCTGCCGGTCTTCACAAAGTGATCGCACCCACCCCCCACTCAGGCTTTGTGAGTCGGCGGGATCATGTTGGTAGCGAACAAACCTGCCGTCCGCTCGCGCCTCGGGATTCAAGCGCGACAGGCCGCCCCCCCAGGTGCCGATCCACAATACGCCGGCATCATCTTCATAGAGTGAACTAACCGAGTTGTGGCTCAAGCTGTGCGGATTTTCCGCCTCGTGAAAATAGCGCCTGAAAACGCCCGTCGCGCGATCGAAGCGGTTGAGGCCTCTTTCGGTCCCCACCCACAACGTGCCCGAATGGTCCTCGCGAATGGCCAGCACATTGTTATGGCTCAAACTCCCGGGATCTTGCGGATCGTACTGATAATGCCGGAAGGTCTCAGTCACTGGATCGAATTGATTGAGGCCGCCGCCATCGGTGCCGACCCACAACGTGCCGCTGCGATCTTCATAAAGCGACTCGATGCGCGTGCCGCTCATGCTCTGCGGATTTTGCGGATCCGGCCGGTAAATCGTGAAACCGTAGCCGTCATACTTGTTCAGCCCGTCCTGCGTGCCGAACCACATGAAGCCCTGCCGGTCCTGCAGCACACATTGCACGGTGTTTTGCGACAGCCCCTGCTCAACGGAAAGGTGCTCAAGGCGCAGCCGCTCGCCGGCATTTGCCAAACGCGATTGGGCGGAAAGCGTTGCGCACCATAATGCTCCGTTCAGACAAATGGCAGATACAAGCACTCTTCTCATGGCCACCGGCGTTGGTTCAAATTCAACTCGCATGGAGATTTGTCTTGCGAATCAAGTGAATATAGTTATCTTTCCGCAACATTCCACTGCTAATCTCATTGCCAGGAGACCAGCCATGCCAGACGCCCAGGGCAGCATCACTTTCGTGAACGAGAGCGTGTACGTCGTCACCATTCAACGCGGGGACACGCCGGTCATCGATTTGGGGCCCACCGAATCATCCACCCAAGGCACCACCGCAGGAGAAATTTGGAAAATCATCGACAAAGACACCGGGCGCCTGGTTGACACCGTGACCGGCACGGCGGGCAACCAAACCTACCGGATCAAGTTCAAACGCGGCCGCGGCGAACCGGTGAAGAGTGGTTCGGGCGGCGATTAAGGCCGCCGCCTGCGAGCATATTGCGCGATTTGCATTCCACGCGCTGCCAGGCCGCACCTGCCGACTCGTCGGCCCACGCCGACACCGTGAAAGAACGGGCGCGATTCCCGCCTGCCATTCATCTTCGAATTCGCCGATCGCGCCTGCTTTTCCTTCCCGCGACAGCTCCCGCCGGTGGGAATACCAGTTTTTCACCCCTCATCTGGAGAAGTGATGCTTATGCGCTTCCAATTTTCCGGTGTCAGCCGCTGCTTTGCGAGGTTGACCGGAGTTGCCATTGCTTGCACGCTCTTGCTGCCGCCACCGCTCGCAGCCCAGCAGGAGTCCGTGGTGCTGGTGCACGCCGGGAAGGTCTCGGGCTATGGCGTGGCCTACGGCAAGCCGGGAAACATCGTCACCGCGCTGCACGTGGTCGCCGGCCGGTCGCCCATTACCGTGGTTTGGAAGAATCAAAAACTCCCCGCAACCATCGAGAAGACCTACGCACCCGCAGATTTGGCACTGCTGCGCTTGCAGGCTTCCCCGCCGCCCAACATTCCCATTTTGCAGATTTATCCGGGCGACGCGCCGCTCGACACACCGCTCAACTTCTGGGAAGCACCCGATAAAACTTCCCGTATGGATAAGAAAGAAACCAAACTCGACCGTGTCATCGCGCTCGAGCGATTGGACAATCGTCTTGCACAACAGCCGGCGGCACTGGCGGCGGCACTGTGTTCGAATGGCGGCGGCAATTATCCCACATTGAAAACCAGCGTCTTCAAATTCGAAGAAAAGAACATCAAGAAAGCCCACTCCGGCTCACCGCTGACTTATCAAGGCCATCTCGTTGGCATGGTCGACGGCGGCCCGCCGGTCAACGGCAAAGGCTTCATTTGGGCCATTCCCGCGGCTGGCAACTTCACCAAGTTGGTGAGTCAGGGCTTGACGGCTGTGCCGGCCAGCCCCTGCACCTCCGACCGACTCTACAGCGGCCTGCGCGCCGACAATCCCCATCTGGAGAATGACCCGGCGCTCCGCGAACTCGCCGACAGCAGCCCGTTTCACGTCGTCGATGACAATGGCAACCCGCTCGCCTTTGCGCTCGAATATCGCGCGAGCTGGAGGGATATCTACGACACTCTGTTTGAGGAGGAGCAGGTATATCTGCGCGATTTGGTGCAACAGCATGAAGAACCGTTCGCCGAGGACGAGCGCGCCACGCTGGATGATTTGTTTGCACACCTCATCGAGGTCTATCAGGAGGACAACACCGGCGCCACCATTGCCCTGCCGGCTGAAAGCGACCTGAGCATCGAAAAAAGCGAGGGCCACACACTGATCGAGGCCTCCAGTCCGGTGGCCGGCATCACGATGATCATCTTTGCGCGCAGCAACAACTCCCTGGAAGAAAGCCGCGCCGCGCTGGCCTGGTTCGAGGATTACGTTCTCAGCGACCGCGAAGACTGGCAGGCAGTGCCGGGCGAGCCAGACGATATCGACGATTTCCTCGATGACGCGGATGAACCTTATTACAGCAAACTGATTGAACGCGTCGCCCGCGATGACAACGGCGATTACACCGCCGAATTCCTGGCTTCGCTCACCATTGATGACACCGATTTTCTCGGCGTTGTGGTGAAAGTGAACGACTGGGCGGCGGTAAACGATGACAAGGACGAGCGCATATTTCTCTACCTGATGGAAGCCTGCGCCATTCTGACTGATTTCGCGTATTATTGATCCGCAACCTGCTGCCCTGCCTGCGGTCGCACACCTCCCGCCGCGATGACCACCGCTGTTCCCGGCGGGATTTCTATTTCTCAACGCACGCAGATCCCGCGGCCAGCCGTGTCACCGCACGATGCCATAAAGCTCCTCGTCCTGCCGCGTTAATTGGCAAACTGGTGCCGTTTTCAGCCAGTTGAAAATGGCCGGCGGCGTCCACCAGATGAGGGCTGTGCCGTCATCCGAAGCGGTGATGATCCTGCTTTCCTCCGGCGAGAAGGCCGCAACATTGACTTTGAGCGCATGTTTGCCATAGTGCGCCAGCACTTCACCGTGCAAATTCCACAACCGGGCGCTGGTATCAACCGAGGCTGTGAGCACCTGCCTGCCGTCGGAAGAGAACACCAATGACGTGACCGCATACTTGTGCGCAAAACTGGCCTGCAGATTCGCGTGCTCATCCCACAGCTTGACGCTACTGCCGGCCGTTGCCAGCAAACGGCCATCGGGCGCAAACGCGACCACCCGCACCTTCTCCCGCTGCCGGAGCACCTTTGCAGCAGCCGAGCCGTCGGTGCGCCACAGTCTGGCGGTGCTGTCGGCGCAACCGGTCAGCAGCCACTTGCCCTCCGGTGAAAAAGCCGCAGCCAAAACTTCATCCTCGTGTTTGAAAACCCTGACCGCGCCGCCATTCGCGGACCACAAGGTGGCGGCACTGTCGGACGCAACGGTGAGAATATGGCGGCCATCCGGCGCGAACATGGCGTTTAGGACCTCGCCGTGAGGAGAAAAAGTCGTGAGCAAAGTGCCGTCTGGCGTCCACAATCTCGCCGTGCTGTCGCGTGCGGCAGTCAAAATCCGGCTGCCATTGTCGGGCGAAAAAACGGCGGTTTCCACCGCGCCCCGATGCGGCAGGCTCACCACGCGCCTTTCTTCGAACAACCACAACCGTGCTCTGCCATCCCGGCAAGCAGTGAGAATGCGTTTTCCATCCGGCGAAAAGGCCGCTGCGTTCACCACCTCCTCATGCGCCAGACTGTCGATCAGCAGGCCGTGCTCATCCCAAAGCCGCGCAACGCCGTCATACGAAGCCGTGACGATGCGCCTGCCGTCCGGTGAGAAGCTCGCAGCCGTGACGCCCAGACCCTGTTGAGTCAGCCGATGCACGAATCGCTGCGAGAGATCCCACAGCTTGGCAGTGTGATCATTGGCCGCCGTGAGCATCTGCCTGCCGTCCGGCGAGAACACCGCCTGATTCACTTCGCCGTTGTAGGTGAAGGCATTGAGGAAATTGCCCTGCTCATTCCAAAACCGGATGGTGCTGAGACTATCGACCGTGATCGTCAACAGGCGCTTGCCGTCGGGTGCCAGGGCGGCCGCCACCACGCTGCTGTCGAGATGGCGCAACACCTTTCCTTCGCCATCCAGCAATCTGGCCCTGCCCTCCGATGAAATCGTCACCACGCGTTGGCGATTGGCGGCCGGGATTACCCGGTAAATCTGCTCCTCCTGCTGCAGGCGTTGCAGGAGCGCGCGAAAGTCTTCATCCTCGCTGCCGGTAAACGATTTCAAAATGCGCGTGCCGTCAGTCGAGAAATTCGACAGATCAGCCGGCTGGCCGGAGAGCAAAGAATCGCGATCGACGAGCCGGCCCTCCAACTCCCACAAACTGAGCACGGCATTCGCCAGCGTCAAAATCTGTCTGCCATTCGGCGAAAAAGCCGCGGCTTTGACTTCATAGCCTTCGTGATCGAAGCTCTGTCTCAGATTCCCGCGCTGATCCCACAGTTTGGCGAATCCGTCCTCGGCGGCGGTGAGAACCTGGGTGCCGTCCGGAGAGAACACCGCGGTGTTGACGTGCTCGGCATGGGTGAAACGTGCGGCATAGAACGGCTGCCGGTCTTGCGAGTGAAAGATTTCGCTCAATGTGCGCGCCACCAATGGCGGAGATTGCGTTCCCAGAATCGCGTAGGCCGCTGCGGCCAGGCGCAATGCCCTGGTGTTGTCCGCGCGGAACAGATCGCGGGCGCTGAAAGCCAGTTGATTGGCCTGGGCGCGTTGGTAGTTTCGTTCCGATACCCGCCACTGCCAGCCGGCGAGCAGGGCAAACAGCAAAATGCACACGGCAAGCACATTGCGGACGATGCGATTGCGCTTGCGTTCTCTTTCCCGTTGTGCCTTGCGTGCGCGGCTGATCTGCAACAAGCGTTCTTCATCAGCATCCAACTGCCGCATGCCCGCCCGGCCCTGCTCCACCATCTCCAGGTCGGTGTCATTCAGCCAGATGTCCTTTTGCCTGGCGCGAAACTCCTCGATCCGGCTGTGCAAGATGCGCGCGGCCTGCTGGCCCGGTTTGACCGAGTTGCCGTATTCCTTGATCACCGCCGGCGCAAGCAGGGCATGCGCCAGACTGGTGCTCTGTAGCGAAACCTCGGTGAGGAGGTAGAGATCGCGGCATTTGCCGAGAAGCCGGCCAATCACCTCCTGACGGCCATGATAGATCTTCTGCAGTTGCGCAACCCGCAGACTCTGCGCATTGCCGGTCGGCGTGAGGTGCTGATAAAGCAAGTCCAACACCAATCCTGACTCCACGGCGTCCGGCTCCCAATTGCTGAGCTGTTCGAGCTGTTGCTTGAAAAACGCGCCAACCAGGCCGCCGCTCTGTTTGAGTTCCAGATACTGCCGCACCGTCAGGCGCGGCGCTTGCGCGTTCTCATTGACGGCGGCTTGCCATAACTCCGCCAGCACAATTTGCAGCATCGGCGCCAGCGGCGATTCCTCGCTTTCCAGCAGATCGTCGGCGATGAGGTCGGGCAAATTGCCGTTGTTGCTCTTTTCGATTTCGAGACGATATTGACTTTGCGTGGCCGGGTGATGCGTCACGCCCTCCACGGCTTCGACGATTCCTTCCCGCGATAGCGGTCGCAGAAACACTTCGGCAAAGGGCAGCGACAGCGCTTGCAAGGCCTCACGGACGGGAAGAGAAACCTCCTCGCGGCAACTCAAAATGAGTTTCCCGCGCGGCTGCGCCTGCGTTGGCGCGAAAACCGGTTGCACGAGCTGCAAAGAGGCGCGCAGGTGTTCCACCAGTGCGGTTTCGTTGTGCTCGCGACCGTCGGCATTTTTCTCAAGCTCATCGAGCACAAGCAGCAACGGCCGATCATTCTTCTCTTGAATGCGATGCCACAGATCCGCAAACGCCACTGTTTCGGCGCTCCGCGCCGAGAGTTTCTGCCGCTCATGTTCCAGCACCTGCCGGACGAATCCCGTGCTTGCCGTCAACGCCTCCTGCAATTCAGCGAGTTTGAGGCGAAGCTCCTCCCGCCCGCTGGATTGCACGGGTGGCAACCCGCACTCCTCACCAACTTCCTCCAGCGCTTGCGTTAGGGTGTCCGCCAGGTTTTGAGAGGAACGGCATCGCACGTACTTTATCGTGTAATCATTTTCCAGGCGCGGCCGCAGCCCGGCCTGCAGCAAAGAAGATTTGCCCACTCCGGCTTTGCCGGAGAAAAGAAGAATCGGTTGACTGCCGGCGGTGATTAGGGTATGCAGCTTGCGAATCTCCTCGCCGCGCCCAAAGAAGAGCGCCGCGTCCTCCTTCTCAAAATCTTTTACCCAAACATACGGTGCCACCGGCAGCCGGCGATAATAACTCTCCGGCAGTGGCAAGCCAAACAGCGGCTGATGGGCGGCTGCCGGCAGGTTCCACTCCTTGACGATCTCCGCGCCCGGGCGAAAGTAGATCTCCCATGGAAACCGATCACTGACTTCGGCCTGCCCCTTCCAATGCAGCGCACGGAGATTGGCCGTGCCTTTCTCGACTTTGACTTGATCCACGGCTTCCGCCCAGGCGCGATCAATCGTGAGGCCGGCGGCCAGACCGCGGTAAAAGCGCCCGGAAAGACTGGTGGCCACGGCATCGTCGATCTTCTGTGAGGTGCCGATCACCACGGGCAATCCGGCTGCGATCAGATCATGCGCCTGTTGCTGCGAACAACAGCCGTTCAAAAAGACCAACTGCAAGCCCTTCTGCCGCGCGAGAAAAGAGACCAGGCCCTCGCTGTGCGCTATGGCGTGCTCACCGGTCAGCGACTCGAGCAGGAGCTCATAGCTGTCGGCATGGCCGCCGTAGTGAAAAATGGCGATGCGATCCTGATACTCTTGAAACACGTCGAGAATGTTTTCGACCGTGGTGTTGGAGCGCTCCACTACTTCACACAGCCCGGCCTGTCGCGCCTTTTGCATGGCCTTGCGGATGCCGTCCAGCTCGAGAGGAAGATTGCGCAGATACGCACCACCATCGACGCGATCCTGCGCAAAAGCGAGAAAGATTGCGGGTTTGTCGGATCGTAGCGCTGCCATTGACTATTTGCGGCCTGTTACGGATTTGCGCCCGCTCGCTGCTTTTGCCGATCCCCGGATCTTGCTGCTTGCCTTCTTAACGACTTTCTTGTGGGCGGCTTTCTCTTTTCCAGCCTTCTTCTCTACCACTTTCTTCCTGGCAGCTTTCTGCGGACCGACTTCTCTTCTGGCAGTGCTCTTCGTCACCACCACCGCGGGGGCAAGTGCCGCTCCGCGCGGTCGTGGTGTGCGTTCCCGCTCGACCGGTGTCTCTTCCTCCAGCGCTTCCCGCCCGCGCGTGAATTCGGGCGGCAACTCGAGGTCAAGCTCGGATTCCGGCAGACGCAGGCCGCGGGTGGCCGGTACGCCCAGCGCTTGCTTGGCGCGCGTAAAGTATTTCAGCCGATCTTCGAGGCCCTTCAAGCCGCCGTTGATGCGCTTGGTAATCGCTTCGAACATTTCGCGATCGGCCAGTTCGTTCAGGCCGTTTTCCCGCCAGTACAAGCCGGCAATGCGAAACCCCACCTCCGGGGTCGCGGCTTGATCGGGATGATTGACAAGATCGAGGTTGAGCCGGCTGCCGTATTTTTGATAGTTCTCGCGCCCGGTGATTTGAATCGGACCACGGCCGCGGAAGCGCCACCCGTCGCCGCTGGCCTCGTCGCCGTTGCCGATGCGGTTGGCATAAACGTAGTTCGCCAGCTTCTCGGGATTGCGCTCATATTTCTGCGCCGTTGCCAGATCGGGGAAGCGCTTGGGCCAGGTCGCCATCAGACCCTTGGCGGAATAATTCAGATTCTCGGCAAAGATGGTCAACTCGCCGGACTCGTGGGCAATCTGCGCCAGAAATGCAGCCTCGCGCCTGGGTGTGTTTACGGCAAACTCACTCAGCGCGGTTTGCAGCGCGGGCAGAAAGGCCGCGCGCTTGGCCTCCGGCAGTTTGGGCATGATTTGTTTCAATGAATCATCGGTGACCATAATGGTTCCTTTGGGTAATGGTTTGAAAGTCCCGGCAACATGATGGTTTCGCATTTTGAACCCCGAACCGAAAACCGCGATCGCGGCCCGCGCGCATAAGGGTGGGCGGCAATCCTGCCCGGCATCACCACGCCACCGCCTTCAGCGCCTGCTGCCCGGCCGCGGAAATAAAGTAATTCAAATGATGGCAGGCCACGTTCACCCGCTTGGGCAAGGGATTGCGGCCGCCGTCGATGCCGAAAATACTCTCGACGCCAACCGCAATATCATGTGCGCTGCTGCCGAACAAAGCGTCCATCACCAGGCCCTTGCCGGCTTTGGTCAGCATTTTGGCAAAGAATTGATCCGACGGCTCCTGATAAGTTGCGATATCGCCGGCAAGAATGGTGTAGCGCACGCCGGGATCGCCGCTGCTGTTGAGCGTAGTGATGAATTCCGAAGTGGGATGCATCTGCTCCAGCGTGGGCGTGATCTTCTTCGAGCGATTGAGCGCGAACAGAATGGCGCCGTTGAACGGAATCAGCGCGGGAATGTAATTCATCGCCACGCCGGTGAGCACGTTGAAAAGCTTGCGCGCGGTATCGATCCTGCCGAAAGGCGAGCCTTGATTGGGCGTGCCGCACATCAGGAGATGATCGACCATGGTGTTGCCGCCTTCCCGCTCGATGAACCAGCGGGACACCAATCCGCCCATCGAGTGCGCCACGAGGGTGAGCTTTTTGTCGTCATGCGCGCCCAGCCCGGCGGCTTCCAACCTTTTCTTGAGATCGAGCGCCGTCTCCGCGATCGGCGTGTTGAGATTCTCATAATCGAAGGTCAGCACCAAATCGAACTGCTGATCGAGGCCGGCCAGGTGCAAACCCGTGGCCAGGTTCTCGGTGTCACCGATGATGCCGTGAACCAGCACGACGATATTCTGCGCGGCATTCACTTTTTCGGCCAGCATGCTCTTGTGCCGCGTGATGGTGCCATCCGCTCGATATTCCACCCAGCACAGTTGATTGACGTTCTGCTTGAGATAGGTTTTGAAGAAGTACAGCTTCAAGGCTTTGCCCACGCTGCGGCGGTTGTCCGGCACATCGGGAATGTGGTCGATGCTGATGTGCGTGTTGCCGTGCTCGTCCCTGACCGGATCGCCGCCGAGCAGGACGTGCTGGCCGTCGAACACCAGCGGCAGAATGCCTTCATTTTCCTGCAACGGCACATGCAACTCGACTTCCAGGGGGTCTTCCCGCAAGGCGTCAGCGTTTTGAATGTCGGTCAATTCCAGAACACTTTCGTTATCCCCGCGGGTGCCGGCAAAATTGAGCATCGCCATGCCCTGGCGTTCGAAGGCTTTGTAGAAATCCAAGATCTCACCCACTCCGCGTGTTGCTGTCCGCGCCGCGTTGAGGCTGAGATTGGCTTTGAACGAGGCGTGCGCTTTCACGACCACCTGCCCACCGGCGAGCTGGGCCGCGCGGCTGCCGATTTGATCCTGCTGACGGACGATCTTGATCTGCAGGCTCTTGGTGAACCAATCATTCTCATATTTCTTGACCGTCTTGGCGGGGCTGAAGCCGCGCGTGGCAGACAAAATCCTGCCCAACTCCAGTGCCTCCTGCGTCAACAGAAAATCATCCACTTTCTCGGTGCTGACAATCAGCTTGAAATTTTCGCTGGCGTGATTGGCCGGCTCCTCCACCCAAAACTCCACCGCCGGATCACCGCCCACTTGCAGCGTGGTATACTCCTCGCCCGGCGGCACCGGCTCGTTGCTGAAAACCTGAATGCCGTAGGCGTTGGAGAAATGCGCAAAAACCATGTGCAGGGTTTGTTGGGTGCGGTTGCGCACTTTGAACTTGCCCGGAATTTTTTGCCATTCGCCGCCGGATTTGACGTAGTCCAGCGTGATTTCACCGGCAGGATAATCGTGCTCGCCCTCCGGCAGTTTCTCGGAGAAGACAAAATCGACCAGCGCAGTGTCCATCTTGGTGCCGTGATTTTGCAACGCCCAGCTTCGCTCCCAGCGAACCACGTGTTTGATAATGGCCAACATGGTCCAGATTGCCTCTTCCGGGCGTTTGGGATTCATTGCAACGCCCTGGATCAGCAAGTCCATTTCGCGCTGTTTCAGCAACAGCTTGTCATTGTCAACCGCCAGTGCGTATAGCGTCCCCTCGGCGATCTCGGTGAGCATCGCGTTGACCGAGCCGTCCTGCGCCAGCGCATTTTGCAGCAGCTCTCTGTGCTTCTCATCTTGGGCGCAATAAATCGGCAGCGGCGGCACCGGCAGCGTGGTGATTTCCGCTTGATAGCGCGCCGCCGGATCGCCGGCGAAGCCCAGGCGCAATTCGCTCTTTTGCGGCCCGACCATGACAGTCGCAGCGCTGCCGGCAGCCCGCGTGGGCTCGTCTTCCCGGTACAATGCCAGCGCCACGCTTTTCTCCGGTTCGGTGGGCAAACCATGCAGCGCGCCCGCTTCGATCTTCCAACTGTTGCCCTCGTAGTAGACGCTATAACGCCGCGCTGCCTGCGACGCAGCCCGGCCGAGAAATCCGCTCCAGGCATTGAAATTCTCATACGCCTCGAACTGCGGATTCTGGTTGTCGGCGCGCATGCGTACCGCCGCGCGGCAGCGCACGAACAGATCGGCATAGGTGATGTCGCCGCCGCACTTGCTCAACACCTCCAGCAGCGTGTCGGTAAACACCCCGCTGCAATCCGGCGTCTCCTGCGCTTGTTGCGTGCGTTCGCAAGCCGCCAGCAGGATGTGCCGGCTGGCTGGAATGGAGAGCGACTGTTTCTTTTGCTGCAGCCTGGCGTAGTAACCCTCCACGTAGCTCTCCAAGGGCCGTTCCGCAGAAACTTCATGGGTGACACGTGGTTTCAAACCGCGAAAAGCGTCAACAGTGCGCGTGCCCGAGCCGGAATGGCAGCAATCCAAGATGACAGCCACGTGGGGATTGTTCTTTGCAAGTTCCGCCAGCAACACCGCCAGTTCCTTGTCAGCCAGATCAAATCCCCCGGGCCGGCGGCTGTCATAACACACCAGGCCTTCATCCTTGCCGGCGGGAAAGAACTCTTTGAACGCGGCTGCGGATTTCCAGCGCGCACCATGTCCGCAGTATTGCAGCACCGCCACGTCACCCTCTCCAGCTTTGCCGAGATGGCTGCGAAATTGCTTGGTGATGTTGCCACGCGTGGCTTCACTGTCCTTCAGGACTTCGATCGCAAGCCGGGCTTTGTCGAAGGTGCCGGTCAGAAAGTCTTTGAAGTGATCAACGTCATTGAGACAGCCCGCGAGCCTGCCAACCTCCGGCGCATAGTCATTGATGCCGACGAGCAGGGCGTAGATTTTTGCAGCCATCTTTTTTTCTCCAATTGGAAATGAAACAACCCTTACCTCACATACAACATTTTGCGCGTCGCTCGAAACTCGTGCCCGCCGGTGACGCTGAGACGATAGAAATAAACCCCGGAGGTCAATGCTTTCAGATCTGCCACGATCTCATAATAGCCCGGTTCGCGGGATTTGTTTTGTTCCAAAACCAAAACTTCGCGTCCCACCATATCAAAAACCTTCAAAGTCACACGGCCGGCCACCGGCAATTGATAACGAATCGTGGTGCTGGGATTGAAGGGATTGGGATAATTTTGTTCCAGCGCAAACGTCGTGGGCTCTGCCGGCAGGCCCGCCATGTTTTGCTTGACATAGAACTCATTACCAACCAGAATGGTCATGCGCCTGGAAGGATAAGCATCAAAAAGACGAACCGCCAGTGCCGTCTCCGTGCGCAGATCATGAGTGATTTTGGTGGCATCATCAACCAGCAGAACGCGCAATTCCTCGGGTACGGCTGCCACATTCGCAAAGCGGAGCTGCACCGCATGCGCCGGCTCGCCTTTGACGGCAATTTCCCAGCGCTGGCCATCGCCTGCAATCCCGCGAAAGTCGGCAGTCAACTCCGCCGGTTCGTTCCACTCCGGATGCGGAAAACTGAGTCCGATGCCCTCCGGCAGGAAAGGCGGCTCGTGCCAGTCAAAATTATCCAGATCATCTTTCGCCTCTTTTCTCACACCGAAGTAGTTGACGGCATCACTAGATTCACCGCTGGCGGCGGTGATTTGAATCGACCATTCGCCTTCAGCAAGCTCTGTTGTCGCAATGCCGGTTTTGGCAACATTGCGCGCGTAAGGCTCTTTGTCATTGGCAAAAACAATCGTGTCGGCTTCACTCGTGCGAATGAACAAGCCGCCCCAGGGTTCCAATGCAAGTTCGGGTTCAGTAGCCGGATTTCGCCACTGGCCGTCATAGCTCCACACCTGCACTTCTGTGCCGTGATTGCTCAACAACGTTCCTTTGCGTTTCAACTTCAATTGACTCAACTCAAGGCGTGTGTTGTAGGGATTGCCGATGAGTGTCCAATCGCTTCCGCGCAATTGCCAGCCGGAAATGTTGCCGAGCACGCCGTCTGCGGTTTTTGTTGTAGCGCCGGAAATGGCATTCGTCAAGCTGCCGCCGTCGCGGCGAATCATGAAATACCCCGCGCCGGTTTGCATTTGAATATTCTCGCCCTCCTGCCATTGCTTGTTTCCTGAATACGCATAGCAGCGCCAGTCGCCGCGCCGGCCGTACTTGCCCAAGTCGCTAAAAACATTCTTGGCTTGAGGGGAATCCGGCAAATCCAGCGGAATCGAAACGATGCGATACGCCGCGCCGCCGGTGCCGCTCGGCAGGCTGCGCGAGTTGCCCAGCGCGCCGGGAGTCACGGCTACGGCAATCGAGAAGAAATCAAGCGCACCGTTTTGCAGCGTTGCTTCATTACCGGCCAAATCCGTTGCGGAAATGCGATAGTCGATGTTGCGGTTATTGACCCAAACGTCCGCGATGGCAGCCGCCTCGCCGGCAAACATGACCCGGCGAATGTTGGGATTCCACGTCTCGCCGGCGCGCCGAAACAGCAACTCTGCGCTTTGCGGATTGCTATCGATGATTTGTTGCGTGATCAAAACTTCGTTGCCGATTCTCGCGTTCTGCGGCGGGTGATGCTCGGCAAAGTCCGGCGCTTGGGTATCTCGTACAATTTGCGCGGTGAGAGTTCTGGAAAGATTCCAGGAGAGATCTCGCAGCCGGGCATGAATGGTTTTGGCGCCATCGCCTGCGAGAGGATGATTCAAGACCTGGCTGAAGACCTGCCATTCTGCCGCGGCAAAAGTGGAATCTGACGAAACCTGCATGAATTCGGCATTATCGCGTGCTGTGCCGGGATCATCGTCCGCGAACAGGACGAGGCGCGCTTCGTTGGCGTTGGTGAATCTTTTTCCGTTGAATTCTCGCGCGCCTTCAATGCCCAGCTCCCGGAGGCGCGGCGGGATGAAATCCAATTCCTGAAAATAAAGTCCCAAGTCCGTGGCGGCATAAAGCCGGTTGAAGGTGGGAACAAACTCAAAACTCCGCGCCTCGCTGATGAAATCGATGCCCGTCTCCAGAGGCGTCCAATGGATGCCGCCATCAATGCTGCGAAAGACGCCGCTACCGCGTGTGCCGGCGATCAGCGTGCTGTCATTCAAGCGAAAGAGAGAGATCACCGTCCGGCCTTGCAGCGGCGGCTCTGCCGGGCTCCAGCTTGTGCCGCCATCATCGCTGTAAAAAACGCCGTTGTCGGCGCCGGCATGAAGCCGCCGACCTGCTTGCAACAGTGCATGAACCGTCACATTGTTCAGAGCCGTCGGCTGCCAATTCTCACCGTCAGTGCTAAAGAAAACCCCGTTTTCAAACGTGCCGGCAAATGCGGTATCATTTGCAACCAGAAGCGCCGCAACACGGCCGGAAAATCGCGCTGGCTGCCAGGATACTCCGGCGTCATCACTGAAAAAGATTCCAGCATCTGTGACCAGACGCTTGACATAGCCGGCCAACAGGCGGCTGCCCTTGCTGGCGAGCAACTCGACGTCCACGAAGTTTTCCTGCGGGCTGGCCCACTGCCAGTTGTCGCCCAGGTCGTCGCTGAAGAAGATGCCATGCCGCGTGCCGGCGAGAACGCGGTTCCCTTGCACGAGCAAGACATGCGGAGAGAAGGCGAAAATCGACGGATAGGGTGGCAACTCCGTCCAGTCAACGCCATTGTTGGTGCTCCTGTAACAGCCAGACCCGCAGGCCAGGAAGGCGCCGTCCTTTTCAACGAGATCATTCACCGGTCGCAGCAGAGCCGCTTGATTCCACCGCAGGCCGCCATCGACGCTGCGAAACAGTCCGTGCTCACCATAGGCAAGAATGAAGTTGAGCCCGGCGTCGATCCACGCCTGCTTGAGGTTGGGCCGCAATCCCAGTCCGGTACTGGCGTCGAACCAATTCTTGCTGTCATCGGTGCTGCGCAAGATGCCGAGATGAACTGTGCCGGCATAAAGGCCGCCGCGCGCTTCAGTCAATGCCGTCAAGCGGGAGTCGAATTTGGCAGCGGCGAGCCAGTTGGCTCCTCCATCAGTACTCTGCCAGAGTGTGGTTGTCAAGAACTCGTCGGTGGCCGCAAGCAGTTTCCCGCCGCGCAGATTGCTGAGATGATGGGCAAAGGGCAGGGCGGCATGCTCCCATGTGTCACCCTTGTCACGGCTGCGCCAGATGCCAGTGTAGGACAGCGCCAGCAACGTTTCCTGGTGCCACAGCAAGGACGTCACTGCGAATTCGAAACTGGAGTCGGGCGGCGTCCAGCTCAGTCCGTGATCCCGGCTGCGCCACACGCCGCGGCCGGTACCGAGATAGAGCACGCCCTCATCTCCTGCCAGCAGCGTTTGGAGGAAACCTTCTTCTCTGGGCAATTGGCATTGATTCCATTGCCTGCCGCCATCGCTGCTGAAGACGAGTTCGCTGATGCCCTCGCCCACATCCAGGATGACAAACAGCCGGCCATCTATTTCATACAAGCCGTTTACGACTGCTCCTGCAAACGCGACTCGCGACCATTGCCGACCGCCATCCGTGCTGCGCCACAGGCCATTGCCGGGGAGATAGGCGCCGGCATAGAGCGTATCATCGACGGCCAACAAAACTGTGACAAGAGCGGAATCCATTGGAGGGTTGGCCGACAGCCAGTTCCTGCCGTCATCGGCGCTGTGAAAAACACCCGTGTCAGAGGTGCCGGCATACAACGTATCGCTTTCTCCCTTGCGAATCATCGTGACGATATTTTTATCGACAATGGGTGGATTACCGGGCAGCCAGTTCAGACCAAAATCAGCGCTGCGATATACACCATGATTGGTCCCGGCGAGGAGGACGCTTGGCCTGCGGGGATTTGTCAAGATCAAACTCACGGCAGGCCGGACGTCGCTGGTAAAAGTAACCCATTTTCCCGGCGGCGTTTCGTCCAAAGGCGTCTGCGCCGGGAGGCTTTTTGTAATGATGATCAAAGCCAAGAAGGCCAGTGTTTGGGCGGCTGAACTGAATTTGCTTGCGCTCATTTTATGCCTTCCTTGAGAACGTAGCGCAACATTCATGTTGCGCGATGCTTTTCTTCTCAACATAAATGTTGAGCTACGGAAAAGCATATCACTTTACCAAAAGCATCTTTTTCACCGCTTGAAATTTTTGCCCGCCGGCAACGCTGATGCGATAAAAATACACGCCCGAACCCATCGCACTCATGTCCACCGCCATTTCATAATAACCCGGCTCGCGAGATTTGTTCTCTTCCAATACTAAAACTTCCCGTCCCATCATATCAAAAATTTTCAGAGTCACTTGCCCTGCTGCTGGAAGTTGGTAGCGAATCGTGGTGCTGGGGTTGAAGGGATTGGGATAATTCTGATGCAGCGCAAAAGCCGTGGGCACAGCCAGCATGCCTTCAGTGTGTTTGTTGATGAAAAAATCATTACCGGCGATGATCGCGAGCATTTTAACGCCGGATTCAGGAATGCGAATCGTTGAAGCGAATTCTTTGCGGAGATTGCGCACAATTTTCGTTGTCTCATCCACCAGCAGAATTTGCCAATCTTGCGGAACGGTTTCGATATGCGCAAAGCTGAGTTGCACGGCATGCGTCGCTTCGCCTTTGACGGCGATTTCCCAGCGCTGGCCCTCGCTTTCCATCCCACGAAAGTCCGCGGTTAATTCAACCGGAGAATTCCACGCCGCATGCGGAAAGCTGAATCCGATGCCTTCCAGCAGGAGCTGCCAGGCAATTTCGCCTTCCACCTCGCTGTGAAAAATTCCATTGTGCTACACCCCAACGAAAGAGGCGTCCCTGCGCCCCCAGCAACGGACGACATTCGCCTGCCGCGGCGTGGCGGCGGGCGCCCATGCAAGTCTGGCGTCACTGCTGCGATAGAGCGCGCCATTAGATTCGGCAAAAACGAAAGTCGGTTTTTTCGGATCTGTATAGAGCGAACCAATCGATACCTTGCTCTCTCCCGGCCCGTAGGTTCTCCAGACGTCATCACGGTTCTCGAACTGAGCCGATGCTGGCTGGTTGAGCGCCAGGGAGATTACGAAAGCGCTGCAGATTAAGAAAAGGCGCATTTTTTTCATGAGCTTCTCCTGTGAAAAACGTAAAACGTGATACATCATACATGATACCTAAACGTGTCTTACGCGTTACGTTTTACTCATCACGTTTTTACTTCACAAATATCATCTTCTTCGTCGCTTGAAAATTTTTCTCGCCGGCAACGGCAATTCGATAAAAATACACCCCGGAGCCAAGCGCGCTCATATTCGCTACCATTTCATAATAACCCGGCCGCGCGTTGAGGCTATTTCTACTGCCCGCTCGGCAACGCCGGCACCTCCGCCAGCGCCGGCGGCGGTTTCAGGGCGTTGTAGAGAATCGCGCCGGTTGCTGTCAGTGCCGTGGCGCCCGCCGGCAACAGCCAATTTTTGTTTTTCGCCCAATACGACGGCACTTCGAGAAACTGCCATTTTTCTTTGAATTCGATTTTGCCGAGTTTCTCGCCAAGATATTTCAAAACGGTTTCGACATTGTTGGCCGTGGAGAAGCTGCCTGCTTGCAGCTCGGTTTTGAGATTGAGGCCCACCACCTCGCCGTTCTTATTGAACAATGGGCCGCCGCTGTCACCGCTCTCCAGCGAGAGATCGGTTTGAATGAACTGGCCCTCCAAATTCTCGCCGCGAATGTAGCCGGTTTTGGATTGAAAATAATCGCCGACCTGTTGTGAGCGGCCGACGCTGGCAATGGCTTCGGTCGAATCCGCAAAACCCTTTTTGAGCTTTTGAAAATCTTTCGCGCTCCAGAAGAACACCGGTTTGACCGGCGGGCAATTTTCTGCAACAACGACGATGGCGAGATCCAGTGTGGCATCTTGACTGCCCGGCAAAGGTTGGCCGATGATGCCGCTTTCCTCATAGCCGGCAATTTCGACGCTGAACTCACTCTCGCCTTCAATCACGTGATGCGCGGTCAGGAAATAGCCGGCGTTTTGTTTGTCGCGGCCAATAAAAAAGCCGGCGCCGGGCTTGCCGGTTTCGAGCGTGGCGGTGCTGGCACGGACTTTTTCGATGGCATACTGCGAAGGGAAAACCTCGTTCCAGGTGGGAAAAAGATCCAATTTCTCCGCGGCGAACGTGTGCGCCGCGAATTGCAACAACTCGGAGATGACAATCGCGTGATGCGTGCCATCGGCATTCTGGCGCGCAATCAGGCCGAGGACTTTGCCTTCGCCGTCGAAAACCGGCATCCCCGCAAGCGTCCCGGCCGCAAGGCCGGAGACGGTGAAGGCTTTGTCGTCATCTTGAAACGCAACGAGGCTGGCGCGCTGCAAATCCTGGAGCGATTGCGCATTTCCCAGTGTCCATAAAGGCGTGCTTTGCGCTCTGCGCAGATCAGGGTGTTTGGTGATGGGGATTAAATCTTTCGTTGACGTTTTGATGCGATAAAGCGCGACGCCCAGATTATCGTCTGCCCGCAAGCGTTCGGCCTCGTATTCTTTCGTCTTGCCGTCCAGCGCGGTGAAGCGAACCTTGACCTCGAGTCCGACCGCAAGCTGATTGAGCGCCAACAGATAAATGAATTGCTTGCTGCGCGCACCAGCAAGGTAAAGTCCAAAGGAAAAATTCCGGCCGTCGCTCAACAGCGCGAAGCTGTCTTTGATTTTGGGGAGAATCTCCGCGGCTTTTTTTTCTTGTGTCAAAGCCGGGGGCAGATGTGTTAAGAGAAAAAAAGACGCAAGCAGAATGATTTTCTTGGGCATGATCGTTCTCCTCATGTCTGGTTGGCTGGCAAACTCAGGGATCCAGCATGAAGCAAATAAATGAAGCCGATCTTTATCCCGCGGATAGAAACAACCCTACGGATGATGAAAAGCTTCTTATCAGTTGGGTTGTTTCAATCAGTTGGACAAATTCTTTTGAAACGCATTCTTGCAATTTCGCGCTTTAGAACAGATGAATGTTGTAACTAAACTCCCGGCCGCCGTGTTCTTTCACTTTCAAAAGCAACGTCTTGGCGTTCGCGGCAATGGGCAGTTCCACCGCAAACGGCGTGTCGGAAACAAGTTTCTGATTCTCCCAGACCTTGTCCGGCTTGTTGGGATCAGCGGAAAAGAGCGACACCGTCACTGTCATGTTTTTGTCGGGAACCAGCTTGCCTTTGGCAACCAGCTTCTTGCTGGCAGCATCGGGTTTGTGAAAGCAAATCGGGAAGTAAATGTCCTGCGTGCCTTTGCGCGCCGTGGCAATGCCGTCGAGCTGGTCGGGCGGCAGGCCGATCTCATTCAAGATCTTCGCAGGCCAGGTGAAGACGTTCCAATCCTTGCCAAAAGCGGGATTCCTCGGCTCCATGAAATACTCTTTGGCCAGACTGAAGATTGCGAGTTTAATATCATTCGTCGCCGTCGAGAAGAAGTGCACGGCGACTTTTTCACCCGCCGTGGTCGCGGCTTGTCCATCGCCGAGCACGAGGGAGCTCAACGTCACGGTGCCAGAGACGGGTTTCCATTTCTTGGTTTTGATGCCTTCGAAGCGGTTGCCATCGCGCAGCTTGTAGAGATGCTCGCGTTTGACCTGCGCCTGGGTGGCGCTGCTGCAAAACATGATCGCACACCAGATCGCCAGACTGAAGGCTCTTGCGGCGGTAACAGGGAGAAATGATTTCATCGCTTGCCTCGGTTTGTCAATAAAACGATGGGGATTCCCAACGGATTGAAGCAACCCAGCGGATAAAGAATAGATGGATTCAAGCGGATCGGACACCTCGAATTTCCAGTGCGGTTTTGCCAAAGTTGACGATGATGCCGACTTTCAACTTCAATGCCTTCAAACAGGACTGTATCTTGGCGATGTCATAGAAATCAATTGTATCGGTGAGAGCTTTGATGTCACAGATCATGCGATTCCCGATCAAGAGCGGCTTCATCTTGAACACACCAATGGATTCTCCTTCGTAGCTTATTTTGATTGGATAGCGGTTCTGAAATTTGATTTGCTGAAACTCGAGCTCCGCCTCGACGAGTTTCCGGCAGGTTATTTCGTCATAACCCAACCCGTGAATCTCGGATACGTTCAGGACGGCATCACGCAGTTTCGCCAGAGTGGCTCTCTCCTGCTGGGACAGGCCGTCTCGAACGTAGTCAAAATTCTCACGAACAGTCCGCGCCTTTTCTGTAAAAGGAATCCGCTCGATTTGCACTTTCTGCAATCCAAAGTTTACCAACAATCCCAATCTCATTTGCCAGAGCTTCAATTCGGAAATGATTTGCACATAGTTGGCTCTAAGGAACTTGGCTTGCAACGCTTTCAACTCCAAAATGATTTTGTCGGACACGATCAGATCTGCCTTGAATTCCCTCACTTTGCGATCCCGGTGCATAAGAATTTTTCGTGCCTCTGAAAGATATGTGATCCCTTTCCTGCCCAGACGGCGCTCGAGTGCCTTATGATAGGCGTTTTCATCATAGCCAACGCCGAGAGAATTGTGCACGTCAAAAGAACATCCAATAAGCTCATGCGTCAAGTCTTCATAAATAAGCGCCATGTTCTTCCCCTCCAATCTTTGCTTTTCATCAGCCGGGTTGTTTCAATCCGTTGGCCCAAGCTTTTTGCTTTTCATCCGCTGGGTTGTTTCAATCCGTTGGCCCAATTCTTCAACGGACTGCTCACACACGTTATGCTGTTATTCAAATTCGCGCATTCAATAAACCTCCGCGGTTTTGAGCCATGCTGCAATCCCCGCCGGGGTTTGCCACAGCCGCGCCGTGCCGTCGGCGGAGGCCGTGATGATTTGCCGGCCGTTGTTCGAGAAGGCCGCAGAATAGACCGGGCCTTGGTGTCGAAACGTCATCAGCGTGTCGCCGGTGATCGACCACAACCTCGCCTTGGCATCATCCGCAGCCGTGAGTACATGATGGCCGTCCGATGAAAAACGCGCGAAATACAGCCACCCTTCGTGCGGGTAAGTTGCGATCAATTTGCCGTCGGTTGACCACAAGCGGGCAAAGTTATCCCACGAAGCCGTGAGAATTCGATTGCCGTCAGGAGAAAACACAATTTTCCAGACGCGGCCTTCATGTGGCAACGTCGCCAGAAGTTTGCCCGCCAGCGACCAAAGCCGCGCGGTGTTATCTTCCGAAGCAGTCAGAACCCGGTGTCCCTCGGGCGAGAATTGCGCGGCCCAAACTTCTCCCTCATGCTGAAAGATTTTGATCTCTTTGCCTTCCCGTGACCACAAGCGGGCAGTGGAATCATCGGACGCCGTGAGCATGCGTTTGCCGTCCGGTGAGAAGAGGGCGGAATAGACCGGACCGCGATGCTGCAAGGTTGCCAACAAACCGCGTTCGGTTGACCATAATCTTGCGGTGCCATCCAACGAGGCGGTGAGAATTTGGCGGCCCTCCGGCGAGAAGACAGCGGAGTAAACCGTGCTGTCATGCTGAAACTTGGCCAACATATCGCCCGGCCCCGACCACAGCCGCGCGGTCTTGTCGCGCGAGGCCGTGAGGAGCAAGCTGCCGTCCGGCGAAAATGCAGCAGCAAGGACTTCGCCCTCGTGGCGCACGGTTGTCTGCAATTCTCCCGTTGCCGACCAGAGTTTCGCTTCAAAATCTCCCGAGGCGGTGAGCACGCGATCGCCCGCGGGAGAAAAAACCGCCACATTGACTTCACCGCGATGTTGCAGCTTGATCAAATCAGTCTCACTCGCAGGCCACAAGCGTGCGGTGTGATCACGCGAAGCGGTGAGCAGGTGGGTTTCGTCAGCCGAGAAGAGGACGGCATTCACGGCGCCCTCATGCTGCAGCGTGGCGAGCAAATCCCCCTCCTTCGACCACAGCCGGGCGGTGCTGTCGCGCGCGGCCGTGACGATGCGACTGCCATCCTGCGAACTCTGCGCGGAGAACACCGGGCCGCGATGCGCGAATGTCTGCAGCAATGTTCCGTCGGTTGACCAGATCCTCGCCGTGCCATCGTCCGAGGCCGTGAGAATCTCGCTGTCATTCGCCAGGAACGTGGCAGAATAAACCGGGCCGCGGTGCGGGAAGATCATCAACAACCGGCCGGCCGCAGACCACAAGCGTGCCGTGCCATCCTCCGAGGCGGTGAGAACGAATTCATCGTCGGCATCAGCCGCCACAGCATAGACCGGGCCTTGATGCGGAAACACGACGGCCGCGCCGGTGCGCCTTGACCAGCGCCGGGCGGTATTGTCATTGGAAGCGGAGAGAATCCAGTTTTCCTCTCCGAAAAAAACCGCTGACAACACCGCGCCTTGATGCTGAAACTCCGCATTCAATTCACCGGACTTTGACCAGAGCCGCACCGAACCATCCTCCGCCGCGGTCAGCACTTGATTGCCGTCTCGTGAAAACTGCACGGCAGTTACATTGCCGGCGTGCGAATAAAGACGCAAGCTGTCACCATTCGTCCTCCATAAGCGCGCGGTGGCATCATCCGATGCCGTTAGAATTTCACCGCCCGACGGCGAGAAAACCGCGGCGTTGACTTCTGCTGCATGCGGAAATTTCGCCAGCAATGCGCCGCTCTTCGACCACAGCCGGGCGGTATCATCACGGCAAGTCGTGAGAATTTGATGGCCATCGGGTGAGAAAACCGCGGTGGTCACTTCGCTGCCGTGCCACAGGCGGCCAGCGTAGAACTGCCGCTGCTCGAAGCGGGTTTGATAGAATATTTTCAGCAGCGCTTTTTCCGCGGAGATGGTGGGATGCAACCCATACGCGGCTGCGGCGAGACGCAGTGCTTGCGTGCGGTCACTTTGGGACCTCTCGCCGGCTTCTTTGGCGAGCAGATTGCTTTGCGCCACTGTGGCCTGCAACTCGGCGCGATTTTTTTGCTTCACGCTCTCCTGCCACTGCCACAAGGCGAATGCGGCAAACAGCGCAATGGCCGCCACCAGCACGCGGCGAATCAGGCGATTACGCCGGCGCTCGCGTTCCAGCTCTTCGCGACGGCGGCGGCTGAGGTCAAGCAGCCTTCTTTCATTCGGTGAAAGACTGCGCATGCCCGGCAATCCCTGCTCGACGATGTGCAAATCCATTTCATCCAGCCAGACCTTGTCGTCCGGGGCGCGGATTTCGCGAATCTTGTTGCTCAGAATGCGCGCGGCGCGCTGCCCGGGTTTGTCAGAGGTGTTGTATTGATTGACCACGACGTCGGCGAGCGTATCGTGCGTCAAGCTGGTCGTTTCCTGGCCCTGTTGTGTTTCCGTCAACAAGTAAAGCTCCTTGCATTTGGCAAGCAGGGCTTCAATCGTTTCCTGGCGATGTTCATAGGTTCGGCGCAAAGTCTCCAGCGAGCGGATATCCGCAGTGCCGTGGCTGGAAGTATGAAAATAGAGAACATCCAACGCCAGACCGGAATCGACCACCTCCTGCTGCCAGCGGCGCAATTCCTTCATCTGCTGCTCGAAAAACTCCCCCATTGCAATGCCTTCCTTCTTGAGCTGCTGATACTGCGCTACGGAAAAATGCGGCGCTTCCGCATTTTCACTGCGGGCGGTGTTCCACAACTTGGTCAATACGATTTGCAACACGGGCGCCACCGGCGAATCTTTATCTTCCAAAAGATCATCGGCGAGCATGACCGGCAATTCCTCATCGACGGTGAGATGGTAGCGCTTTTGCAACGCCGGCGTTTGCGTCACGCCGCGAAAGATATCGAGAATATCCTTGCGATTGAGCGTTTCCAAAAACACGGTGGAGCGCGGCAGCAAAAACGTACGAAAGCGCGCCTCGATCTCGGCATGATATTCTTTGCGATAACTCAAGATCATCTTGCCTTTGGGCCGCAGCGCCGGCGAGCTGAAAATGATGCGCAGCGCCAGCATGAAATCATCCAGTTCGTCGGGAAGATTCGGATTGGGCCGGGTGAAATGTTCTTCCACCTGATCGAGAATCACCAGCAGCGGCTTGTTCGTGTGCGCCTCGATCACCAGCCATTTTTCCAGGAAGGTCAGAATATCCTCGTCAATCAACACCGCGGTATCCTGCCCGACTGTTTCGGATAATGGCGTCGTCAACGTCTGCTGCGCCTGCGCATCAGTTTTGAAAACCTGTAAGCGCGCAATAAACGTTTCGATTTCCTGCTTCACCGGCTCCGGTGAGGTTGCGGCGGCCGCTTCAAGCTCGCGAATGATTTTATCAATGATTTGACCGGGTTGTGCGTCCGCGGCCCCAGCGGGTTGCGCCTCGCTCTTCTCCGGCGGCAACGCAAACCCAGCCAAGTGAGGTGCCGGCGGAAGTTGGTCTTGGGGAATCCTGGCCAGCTCGCGCTGCAACACAGCGCCCAAGGTGTGCACCAGACCCTTTTGCGCATGGCGCCGCGCATAGACCACGTTGTATTCCGTCTCCAATCGCGGAAAGAGGCCGGCCTCCAGCAATGAAGATTTGCCCACGCCCGACTGACCATACAGCAGGATGAGGGGATCAGCATGCGGATCGTTCACCCGATTACACAGTGCGCGAACATAATAGGAACGGCCAAAAAAGATTTCCGCATGCGGCCGTTCGTAGCGCCGCAGAAACAGAAACGGCGCATCCGGCAGATCATGGGTTTTGGGTATCTCCGGCAGGCCAAAGAGGGGATTGCCCACGGCTTCCGGCAGGCTCCACTCCTTGATTTGCTCCGCGCCGTTGCGATAGTAGATCTCCCACGGGAAGCGATCGGAAGTTTCCGCATGGCCCTGCCAGTGCAGCGCACGAGTACTGCTGGCGCCTTTCTCAATCTTGATTTGATCGACGGCCTCGACCCAGGCGCGATCAATTCCAAGTCCGGCGGCCAGGCCTTGATAGAAACGCACCGACAATTTGGTGGCAACGCCGTCATCGATTTTCTGTGACGTGCCAATCACGGCCGGCAATCCCGCTGCGATCAAATCTAGCGCTTGCTGCTGCGAGCAGCAGCCATTCAAGAAAATGAGTTGCAGGCCTTTTTGCCTGGCAAGAAACGAAACCAGGCCTTCACTATGCGCCGTTACGTGCTCACCGTTCAGCGATTCCAGTAGCAGCTCGTAGCTGTTGGCGTGGCCGCCGTAATGAAAAACGGCGAGGCGATCCTGATATTCCTGAAACACATCCAGAATATGCTCGACCGTGGTATTGGAGCGCTCGACCACATCGCACAGTCCGGCCTGCCGGGCTTTTTGCAGGGCCTTGCGAATGCCGTCCAGCTCGAGGGGCAGGTTGCGCAAATAGGCGCCGCCTTCGGTGCGGTCTTGGGCAAAGGCGAGAAAGATGACCGGCTTCGCGGGGGATTCGATCATGAGGTTGTTCCGCTGGACTGAACCAGTAGGGCTGGAATTACCATTGCGCGGCGGAGCGCGCCATCTACCGGCCCTCTTGGAGAAAATGTTGGTATCTCTCCAACGACTGGCCTTTTTCTTTTCTTCCCCTGGTTCCGGGTTGATCTTTGGGGGTGGCAGACCCCGGCTTTGGGATGGGACACTATAATAAATCCTGCAAGAATATGCAAACGCATCGCAAAAAAATCGCTGCGCCACAAAACGGCCGTCCGAGACTGACACTACGCCATGAGTCGCTCGAAGTCAAAATAGAATTCTCAAATTTCCACAGGCCTTACCATTTGGGATAAGACGATTACACCTGCAGCCGGTGTGATTTCCGCATTACCTGAAAAAAGCCCCTGGCAAGACAAGGTGAAAGACGAATGGTCTGTTACCTAAATTCGTGGAAGTGGCCTCGCGAGATGTCATTCAGCCGAATCCCATGAAATATTCGTACTGTGCTCAAGTCTCCACAGTATCCTTGCAGGATGACAATCAGAGCAGATCTGTTTTTCATGGCAACAGTGCACCAGTTTGGGGCGGTGACCTGCTCCGTATCACAGCGAGGTTTTGAGTCAAGGTTTTCAATCACTGTTGTCTGCGCGATTTTCGATATTCTCATTGAAGAGGATTGGCAGTCACGCCCGACTCGGCTCTGAATGGTTTTGCCTGGAGTTTTTCGCAATGTCGCCCTAGAGCTTCAGTTTTCACTGATTTGATAACAAGTGGAGAGCCTCTGGTCGAATTCCATCGCCAGACAAGCAGCCCCAAGGCGTGAAATGCAAAAGCGAAGGGTAACGATCGGGAATGGAAAAAACGTCCTTGCCTGCCGGCGGCGCGCCTGTGAGGAGGGATTGACAGCCACGTTTCCGCCGCTTGTTACGCTTCATTCCAAAACCACGCCATTTCATTGCAATGAAACGTTACGCGCTGTATGCGTCGCGCGTGGCAAGACTGAGGCTTGCACCGATAACTCAAACATCAACATGCACCGCCGGCAGGTGCAACTGCGCCGTGCGCGTTGGCATCGCGGTTGCTTTGAGAACGGGCGTGAACCACGAAACCCGAGGACGCCATGATTGCCTATCCCAAACTCGCCGAGCAGGAAGCCGATACCCGCCGCCCGGGAAACCGCGAGCAGCGCATTGCTTACGTGGTGACACGGTTTCCCAAGTTGTCGGAAACCTTTGTTGCGCGCGAAGTGCTGGCCTTGCAGCAGCACGGCGCAGTTGTCGAGTGCTTTTCGATTCACCGGCCGTTGCCGGAGCCGCTGCCGGCTGACATGCAGGAATTGGCCGAGCACACCACCTATCTCTGGCCACCGCAGCCGCTGGCTTTGCTGGCGGCGATCGCCGGTTTCCTCAGCCGCACGCCCACCCGTTTCCTGCAAACGCTGGCGCTGTTTTGGCGGCAGGCGCCGGCTACGTTTGCCGGACGCAAGCGTTTCCTGCTGCACTTTTTTGAGGACGTCTATTTGGCGCATTTGTGCCGGCAGTGCGGCGTGCGCTATCTGCATGCGCATTTCGCCAACGAGCCTTCCAGCGTGGCCATGGCGGCCAGTGCACTCAGCGGCATTCCCTTTGGCTTCACCAGCCATGCGCAGGACATCTATTCCGATCCGCTCATGCTGGAGCTGAAAATCGCGGCAGCGGCCCTGCCCCTCACCATCTCGGATTACAATCGCAAGCACCTGCTCGCGAACTATGAGGTGGCATATCCCGCCAAGCTGCGCGTACAGCGCGTGGCCGTGGACGTGACGCAATTCACTCCGGCGGCGGCTGCCAAGCCCAGCCTGCGGCCGCCGTTGGTGGTGGCGATCGGCCGGTTGGTCGCGAAAAAGGGATTCATTCATCTGGTGCGGGCCTGCAGCCGGCTGGCGCAGTCGGGCGTCAATTTCCGGTGTTGGATCGTCGGCGAGGGGCCGGAACGCGCGGCGTTGCAGGCGGAGATTGCAGCGTTCGGACTGCAGTCGCGCATTCGCCTGCTGGGCGCGCAACCCAACGTGCGCAAGTTTCTCGAACGCGCGGAAGTCTTCGTGATGCCCTGCGTGCAGGATGCCGATGGCGATCGCGACGGCATTCCCACCACGCTGATGGAAGCGATGGCGATGCGTGTGCCGGTCATCTCCACCGATCTCTCCGGCATTCCGGAATTGGTGCAGCACGAGGCCACCGGTTTGCTCGCGCCCCCGGAGGATCCGGAAGCGCTGGCGCGCGCCATGGCGCGGTTGCTGGCAGACGAGTCCTTGCGCGCGCGGCTTGCTGCCGCCGGCTGGCGCTGGATCGAGCAATATCACAATCTGGAAATCAACAGCCGGCGTTTGTGGCAATGGATTCAACTCCGCATGCTAAACGCCGAAGCGGAAGAAGGCAGCCGCGGGCCGCATCATCCTGCCGGCGCGGTGTCAACGGCCGCGCGGCCCGACCGCCGGCGTGCGCGACTGTTTGCCGATCAATTCCAAATCATGTTTGCCTGAGCCGCAACCGGCCGGGAAGAGTCAGAGGAGAAACAAAATGCTCGGAACCTATGCCGTCATCTCGCCGGTGCGCAACGAGGCGAAATATCTGCCGCGCACCATCGCTGCCATGGTGCAGCAGCAGCACCGTCCGCAGGAGTGGATCATTGTCGACGACGGCTCCAGCGATGACACCGTTGCCCTGGCGCAAGCTGCCGCAGCACAGCATGCCTGGATCAAAGTGGTGCGCCGCAGCGACCGCGGTTATCGCGAGCCTGGTCGGGGCGTGGTCGAAGCCTTCAACGAAGGCCTGGCGCAGTTGTCGTGCAAGACGCCCGACTTCATTTGCAAGATGGACGGTGATCTCGAGTTCGGCCCCGGCTACTTTACCACGCTGCTGCGCGAATTTGCGCAGCAGCCGCGGCTGGGCATGGCCAGCGGCACCACGTATTTGTGCGGCCCCACTGGCAAGCTGATCGCGGAAAAAGTTGCGCCCGATTTCGTCGTCGGTCCGATCAAGCTCTATCGCCGTACCTGCTTTGAAGCGATCGGCGGATTAGAGCCGCATCTCGGTTGGGACACGATCGACGTCTACCGCGCCCGCATGCACGGCTGGGAAACGGCGAATTATCCCGAGCTGATCGTCATTCATCTCCGCCAAATGGGCACCGCCAAAGGCATTGTTTGGGGCAAAATGAAAACCGGCATGGGCGATTACTATTACGGCTCGCATCCCTTGTTCGTGCTGGCGCGCTGCCTTTATCGCATGAGTGAGCCGCCTTACGGCGTCATCGGCTGCGCCATCGGCTGGGGCTATCTGCGCTCGCTGCTGCGACGCGAGGCGCACATCGCGGATCCGGAATTCATTCGGTATTTGCGTGCCGATCAGATAGCGCGTTTACGCGCCCTGTTTCTGCCCTGGAAGCGGCCGCTGCGATCACAGCAATCCCGACTGTCAGTCCAGCCGGCGTGACAGTATAAGAATGCAATTATGGAACTTCGAAAAACTGGAATTTTGGAGCGCAACATGAAAGTCGAGATTCTTGCCATCTCCGTTGATCGCGTCGGCATGGCCGAAACCCTGGCGCGTGTGGAGCAATTCATCAGCGAGCGCAAACCGCGCCTGGTGATCACCCCCAACGTCGATCATCTCATCAAAACCCGCAAGGATAGAGAGTTCAAGCGCATCTATGACAAGGCGGATTTGGCGGTGCCGGACGGGGTGCCGCTGTTGTGGGCGGCACGCTTCTTGGGTACGCCGCTGATCGAGCGCGTCAACGGCACTGACTTGTTTGAAGCACTCTGTGGCCGCGCAGCGGAGCGGGGTTACAAAGTCTTCTTTCTCGGTGCGGCACCGGGCGTGGCCGCCAAAGCCGCGGCGGTTCTGCGCCAACGTCATCC
The DNA here is from genome assembly GCA_034506255.1 of candidate division KSB1 bacterium. NCBI lineage: Bacteria > Pseudomonadati > Candidatus Zhuqueibacterales > Candidatus Zhuqueibacteraceae > Candidatus Coneutiohabitans > Candidatus Coneutiohabitans thermophilus. Next base: position 38,655 of record JAPDPX010000019.1, read on the forward strand.
CAATCTGCAAGTGGCCGGCACCTATTCACCGCCCTTCGATTTCTTCAGTGATTTCGCGGAGAATCAGAAGATCGAAAACATGATTCGCGCCGCGCAACCCGACATTCTCTTCGTCGGGCTGGGTGCGCCCAAGCAGGAGAAGTGGATTCATCGGCATATCGCCCGGCTGGGCGTGCCGGTCAGCATCGGCATTGGCGCTTCGTTCGAGTACGTTGCGGGCCTCACGCGCCGCGCCCCACGCTGGATGCAACGCACCGGCCTGGAATGGCTGCACCGCGTGCTCGAAAGCCCGGGCCGCTATTGGAGGCGTTACCTCGTCGAAGATGCCGTCTTCTTCCCCTTGGTGGTGGCGCAGCGCGTGCGCTTGGTTTTGCACCGGCAAGTGCCGCGTCCGGCTTATTGACGCAGGCGCTCGCGGCCCTGCCGCGAGCGAGCCGGCACCTCGCTCTCAGCCTGCCCATGGGATCGCAGCAAAGCCGGACAATTGTGCCATCTGCAAACAGCTCCTTCATCGTATCCCCTCGGTGAACCACATCTTTCCTCTGGGTGAATCGCTGCGTATCTTTGCGCAAAATTCACCAGGAGGAGTCCCATGTGGTCTCGCAGACGGCGGGTGTGTCCCGCGGCGCGTCTTGCCCT
>JAPDPX010000020.1 GCA_034506255.1 candidate division KSB1 bacterium
TGAGTTGGCCGAGTCTGTAGCCTTTATTCACCAACGCCCTTGCCACTTGCTCGCGCAGCGGCAGTTCCGTGGCCTCGCCAAAGCGGCGCAACACTTCGTCATAAGCCGCAAGCGCTTCTTCGCTGCGGTTGAGTTGGCCGAGCACATAACCTTTGCGCAACAACGCGCGTGCAAGCAGAACCTGAGTTTCCGCATCAAGCCCGGGCAACGAGGCGCACGCGGCCTCGATGCGTTCATAACCGACCAACTCGTCTTCGGAACGATCATCCAAAGCGTCGGCAGCCTCCCACATCAGGCGCAGCAACTCGCGGCGCTGCTCTTCAGACAAATCCGCAGGCGGAATACCTGCGCCGAGTTGCAAGGCCTCACGATATTGCGCGCGGCGCAACGCGTCGCGCACGCTCTCCAATTGCGTTTCCATGTGTTGCAGCGTTTCCGCCAGCTTTTGTTTGGCCCACGCGAGGCGGTCCAACATGCTGCGCATGAGGTAAATGTCCGGTTGCGCATTGCCCGGCTGATCCGGCGGCAAAGACTGGCGCAAACTTTTTATAAAAAACCCGAGCGGGTCTTGCACCAACTCGGGCGCGGGCAATTTGAAGGCGCGAATCAATTCATCAAAAACCTCGTGCCCGGGCAAAATCAGGTCGCGTTTGTCTTTTTCCAAATCGGTTGGCCGAGCCGCGCGCTGCGACATTTTCTCCGCGCCGCTTTCCATGTATGCCTCGCTCGTGGCCGCAGGTTCGGGCTTCGCCACGAACACAACGTTGGGATGCTCTTGCAACCACCTGGGCAGGGCCGCAACTTGGCCGCGCTCATAAAGAAACCAATAAACATTGTAGCCGAGCGCATTGGGCTGCTCGTTGTGATAAAGGCGGCGGCGCAGCGCGGACATCACCACGTCGCCTTCCCAGCCGCCATACCCGAGCACGAGCGGAGAGCGATTGTGCAGCACGTGATCGAGAAAGGCGGACATGTCGAACGGGAGATTGGGAGAACGTTGCGCGCGCGCCGCGATTTCATCTTTCAAATTGCAGCAGTCATAAAACCAATACGAGCCGTGTACGTGCACGATTTGAATATCGTGCTCGCGTTCGGGCTGGATGCGGCCAATGGTGCTGGGGTGATCGCAGAGCACGTGCGGCTTGCCAAAGAGCAGCAAGCTGCGCGAGAGCAGATCGTCGAAATTGGTGGTGATGACGAGATTCGAAGGCGAGCAATTGAGCAGAAGGTGCGCAAGGCGCAGGTTGGCCGTGGTGACGGCTCTGCCCTCGATCATGCCTTGCAAATAAGCGCGGCGCTCTTCGGCATTGGGATAGGCATGTTCGAACCAGTGCGAATAGACCGTGAGCGCGTCCGAAGCCGGCGGCGCGGGTGTGCCGTACAACTCGACCGCGCGCGTTTTGCAATGCTGCACGATTTCCGCGGCCAAGGGCACGCTGGGCGTGGAAAGTCCCGCGCCGGTGATGAAGAAAAACGGCGAGCGTTCGCGTTTGGCCTGGCATGCGGCTGTGATTTGCCGCGCCGCGGTTTTGAGGTCGAGGATTTTCATAAAAGACAGCGGGAAAAAATTTGTGCGAATGAATTTGGGTTTTCAACTTGAGCCATCGCCGATATGATCTGTTGTGCGGGAGCTTTGATGCCGCTGCGGATGAAATGTTTGTAGCCATGAAGGCCCGTTCGTTGCTCAAAGTCCGTTGGGAGTGAAATGTGAGAAACGGGTTGCGACGCGATGGCTTTCATCGCCGCGAGAATTGGCAACATGTCACTCCTGACGGAGTTTTCCAACCCATGACCAGCTTCGGCTATAAACATGGCACTCGGAGTTTGCGGGCGTTGTTGAAATCGCCGGTTCATACATTGCCTTTATTTTTCCACCTCGTGACAGGCTCGGTCACGCGCCCTCGCCGCCTTCTTTCTGGTTTATGTGAACCCGCGTTGCAACGTTCCGCCGGAACGTCTCTACAACGCCATGCAACATCGCAATATGTCAGGGCGTTTCCAGTGGACCCAACGTAGAGACGACCCGCCGGGTCGTCCCTGCCCTCGGGCGCATCCGCCCGCTGGGGTCTCTCTACGGCATTCGTTCGTTTTTATTCGCCACCACGCCGAAACACCAGCGTCAATCTTTTCAAAATCACATAAAAAGATTGGCGGGATTCTCTTTATCCTCTTCCCACCGCAACGGGTTATTGATAACGTATTCCCGAATCTTCTGTAACGATTTTTCATTGCGAAGGGTGTGATCATAAAATCGCGGTTGCCACGCAAAATCTCGAAACCCTGCAGCCGAAATGCGTTTGGTGCAGATCGATTTGAATTGCCCAATAATTGATCCGAGGGAATTGGATTGCAAACGCTGGGTGGGGGCATTGGCATTCGGGGTAGAGACGCCCGGCCGGGACGTCTCTACCATTTCTGCAAATAAAACCTCTCCTCCACCGGCCTGAGCGGCCGGTTCAACCACAACGGCCGGCGCAAGCCATTCGGCCCGGGCGCGGGGCGCGCGAGCTTCAGCCATTCGCGATAAATTTCGAACGACTTTGCGGTATCAACCATCACGTCGCCGTAATGATCATCGGCATGCGTCTTTTCAAGGCGCACTTTTTGATGCCAGCAGTGCATGCCGCTGACGGGATCGGGATGCACCGGAAAGGTGATATTCTGATGCGCGCCGCCCTTTTTGCGCTGAAGCCACCTGACTGCAATCACGGCACAATCAGCTCGATTTCGGCAAAACGCTGAAAGTCATCGGGGTTGAACGTAACCAGGCGGGAAACCTCGTGTGCGAGCATGACGGCCACGATATTCGTGTCATGAATCTGCTTGCCACGTATCGCCAGGCGTTGGCCCAGTTCAATTAGAAGTTTTGCGGAGGTTTCAGTTTCGTTGAGGAATATGGTTTGCGAGAAAATCGGGCCGAGTTGCATTCGCAATTCCTCCCAGGTCATCGCCCGGGAGAGATTCCGCCCCAAGGTGCATACCGATACGATCTCTCGAATGATTTGGCTGGAAAGTCCGAGGCGCTTTTCGTCCCGAACCAACTCATTCAGTCTTGCCCGCGCGCGTTCGTGAAACGGATGATCTGCGAACATGCACGCCACCCAAACGTTGGTGTCGATGAACACCACTTCGCCTGGCATCTCTATCGCCCCGACTCATCATAGAGATCCTCGCGCCTCAGGAAGGGATCGCCAACAAATTTTATTTCACGAACAACAGGAAGATCCAGTGTTTGGGGAAAGTGGCTTTGCGCCGCTTTGGGCGGGCCGTTTTTGATCTTCTGCGAAAGAAATTCGGCAAAATCGATCACTTCTTCCAACTGCGGCTCAGGAAGTTGCTCGACTATTTGCTGTAACTTGAGTTTAGCAGGTGTCATGACCAATTCCCCTTTGCAGTAGCTGATTCGTTGTTTGATCAAATAACGAGAAAAACCGCCGGAAAATCAACTGGAATTTCATGAAGCCGAGCGAAACGTCTGGTTTCCCATCGAATGAGTTACAAATAAAATCTCTCCTCCACCGGCCTGAGCGGCCGGTTCAACCACAACGGCCGGCGCAAGCCATTCGGCCCGGGCGCGGGGCGCACCAGCTTCAGCCATTCGCGATAAATTTCGAACGACTTTGCGGTATCAACCATCACGTCGCCGTAATGATCATCGGCATGCGCCTTTCCAATGCGCACTTTTTGATGCCAGCAGTGCATGCCGCTGATGGGATCGGGATGCACGGGAAACGTGAGGTTCTGATGCACGCCGCCGTCGCTCCAGAAGATGCGCGACGTGGCCGGGTCGCTGCTCTTGAAGGGGCGGATGTCGTCAATCAAACGCATGCGCCAATGTCCGATGCTTGAAGCTGGTTGCTGATTGCCCCCTGCCCCTGCCTTCTGCCCCTTGCCCCACCTGCTCAATCTTCACGAGACTCGTCGCCCGACGATTGCCCGCCGGATCCGGCGGCCAGCGCCATCTTCCTAAATGATGTGAGCACGCGACCACGCCGGGTTTCATGCCTTCGGTCACCCACACGCGATCGACGAAATAGCCGATCTCGGTATTCACGCGAAGCAAATCGCCGGTTTTGATGCCGAGGCGCGCCGCGTCGGAGGTGTGCATCCACAACGGATTGCGAATCGAAATTTCATAGAGCCACTTCGCGTTGCCCGAGCGCGAATGAATGAGAGTCGGCAAACGGAACGTGGGCACGAGCGGAAACTCGCCCTTTTCACGATCAATCGCTGCATGATGGACGTGGCTTTTGATGTAGGTGGGAATCTTGTACTCCGGCCAGCGCCAGTCAATCATCGTTTGCGAATAAAACTCCTGTTTGCGCGAAGGCGTGTTGAAGCCGGTTTGCGCCACGCCGTCGATCATCACGCCGATGGCCTTGCCGTTTTTGGTGATGATGTTCGTCGTCGCGTCAACGCTCGCGCCTTCCAAATCCGCTTTCGCAACGGGCTGCTGATGTGTGTTATATGAAGTTCTTTCGACTTCGAACGCGCCGTATTTGCGCATGTAATCCAGCGGGGCCAGCCCTTCTTGCGCCGCCTTCTCCGGCAAGCCGGGCGTGCGCTCGAAAATGTATTGATAGTACTCGTCGATCGTCATCTTCTCGCCGGGGCGACAGGGCGAGATGAAATGCTTCTTGATGCCGAGGCTGCCATCGGGATCAATGCGCCACGACAGCTCGATCCAAAACTCATCTTCTTCCCACACCTCGCCGGGATTGGCTTCATACGTGAATTGCACGGGCCGGTCCATCTTGCGCCGCGCCTCGCGCAGCACCGGCTGGCGAAAGCCGATCCACAAACCCGAATGCGTTTCGTAGCTCACAATGTCGTGGCGCTCACCCGCGTGTCCCATGGGCAAAACATAATCCGCGAAACAGGCGGTTTCGTTCCATGTGGGCGTGAGCGCGGCGTGCAAGCCGACCTTGCTTTCATCGCTCAATGCTTCGATCCACGAGAAGCCGTCGGGATACGTCCACACCGGATTGAACACACGCGTGAAATACACATCAAGTTTGCCGCGGCCTTCCTTCAAAAAATGCGGCAGGAGAAAACTCATTTCATAATGCGCGAGCGGATACTCGTTCGAAAAGTGCAGCTCGTTCCAAAATTTTTGCGCGGGCGCTTTGTTCGGCACATTGGGTTTGAATTTATTCCACGCGCTCGGTGAGGTGCCGCCGATGGAGCCCACGCTGCCGGTGAGCACGTTCAAGAAATGCAGGCAGCGCGCCACCGCCCAGCCGCCGAGATTGCCGCTGCCCGCACTGCGCCAATTGTGTGTGGCGAAATGGGAGCCGGCTGCGCCGATTTGCCGCGCAACCTCGACGATCGTTTGTGCCGGCACGCCGCTTTCTTGCTCGGCGAATTGCGGTGTGTATTCTTGATATTCTTTTTTGAGCGCAGCGATGAAATTCGCAAACGTCATTTCGGTGCTCGGAAGCTCCTTCATCAAATATTCCTGCCAATTCGCCCAATCGCGCAGAAATTTTTCGTTGTAGAGATTTTCGTCAATAATCACTTTCGCCATCGCGAGCAAAACCGCGGCTTCACTGCCGGGATACGTGGGCATCCAATAGTCCGCCATGCTCGCGGTGTTCGAAAGCCGCGGATCCATCACCGCGAGTTTCGCGCCGTTCATCATGCCTTCGATGATGCGCTGCGCATGCGGGTTGAAATAATGCCCGGCCTCGAGATGCGCGCTGATCAACAAAATGAATCGTGCATTGGCGTGATCGGGCGAGGGCCGGTCGTAACCGTGCCAGAACGCATAGCCAAAACGCGCCCCGCTCGAGCAAATATTGGTGTGACTGTTGTGCCCGTCTACGCCCCATGATTGCAGAATGCGATCCATGTAGCCTTCATGTCCCGGCCGGCCCACGTGATACGCAATTTCGTTGTTGCGCTTTTCAAGCAGTGCCTGGCGAATGCGGCCCGCAATGTCGTCGAGCACTTCATTCCACGACACGCGCCGCCACTGGCCCGCGCCGCGCTGGCCAGTGCGCTTCATGGGATAAAGAATACGATCGGTGTCGTTGATCTGATTGATCGTCGCCGGGCCTTTCGCACAATTTCTTCCGCGGCTGCCGGGGTGACAGGGATTGCCTTTGAACTTGCGCACTTGCACAGTTTGCTTATCAATATACCTCAACAAGCCGCAGCCCGCTTCGCAATTGAAGCAAATGGTGGGCACGATCATGTAATGCCTGGCCTCACGGCGCGGCCAGCGTTTGGCTTCGTATTCAACCCAATCATCCCACTTTCCCGGCGGCGGATAATTGGTGAGGTCGCCCGGCTCAGTCAAGCGCGGCAGTTCTTCGCCGAATTCTCCGTGCAAGTTGGGAATGAGATGAAGGTTTTTCGGCAATTTTTTCGATGAGAGAGGGAGAGTGTGTTGTGGACATGGTTGGAGCATTCCGGTTTCTACTTGAGAGTTACCGTTATTTCCTTATTTGAGCGCTTTGGCCTTCTCGGCCAAACGTTTGTATTCTGTGAATAGCGCCGGTTTCTCCAGCGCTTCGGCGAATTGTGACAGCCAGTTTTCGATATAAGCTTCATCGAGTTTGTCGCATTGTTCGATCAGCAAGGCTTCCACGTCCGCCCAGTCTTTCTTTCGATCTGCAATCACTTTTTGAATCACCAAATCCTCGGCGGAACAAACCCAAATGGAGAAACCATTGAGATTTCGGCGGACCGCGCGGGCGATGATCTGTTCTTCATAGCCGGGAGCGGTCAACAGAAAATTAACGATCACGCCATCAATTTTACAGCGACAATAAAAGGATTATGGGGGGCTTGGCGTCGTGCGGGTTCGGGAAAAACGCGCGTTAAACGCGTGCGAACACCGGCATAATCAAGATTCGACACCAACACCTTGAGATCTATATCCGTATCCCCTCGGTGAACCACATCTTTCCTCTGGGTGAATCGCTGCGTATCTTTGCGCAAAATTCACCAGGAGGAGTCCCATGTGGCCTCGCAGACGGCGGGTGCGTCCCGCGGCGCGTCTTGCCC